>NZ_JASCOP010000089.1:0-17849 GCF_029959395.1 Stenotrophomonas sp. PS02300 | reverse complement strand
GCGTTCGCCGCGCACCACTTCCAGCTGGTGCAGGCGCGAACGCAGGCGGCCGGCGGTCGGCGGCAGGCGCAGGTCGCCGCTGACGTGCTGCAGGCCCAGGCGCTTGCCCAGCACCGATTGCAGCAGGTCCAGGCCGAGCCCATCGCGGGCCGAGATCCAGACGCGTTCGCGGCGTGCGGTATCGGGAATGCCGTCCTGGCCGTCGTGGCGGATCTCGCTGCCTTCGATGCGGTCGATCTTGTTGAACACCAGCAGCTGCGGCAGCTCGCCCGCGCCCACTTCGTTGAGCACTTCATCAACCTGGGCGATGCGCTCCTCGCGGTGCGGATCGGCGGCATCGACCACGTGCAGCAGGAAGTCGGCCTCGCGCGCTTCGCTCAGGGTCGCGCGGAACGCGGCCACCAGTTCGTGCGGCAGGTCGCGGACGAAGCCCACCGTATCGGCCAGCACCACGTTGCCGCCCGGCACCGCGATGCGGCGCACGGTCGGGTCCAGGGTGGCGAACAGCTTGTCGGCGGCGTACGCCTCCGCACCGGTCAGTGCATTGAACAGGGTCGACTTGCCGGCATTGGTGTAGCCCACCAGCGCCACGCGCGGCAGTTCGCTGCGCACGCGGGCACGGCGCATCTGGGTACGCTGCACTTCGACCTTTTCCAGCCGCTTCTGCAGCTGTTCCACCCGCTTCTGCAGCAGGCGGCGGTCGGTTTCGAGCTGGGTTTCACCCGGACCGCGCAGGCCGATGGCACCGCCGCGCTGGCGCTCCAGGTGGGTCCAGCCACGGACCAGCCGGGTGGACATGTGGCGCAGCTGCGCCAGTTCCACCTGCAGCTTGCCTTCGTGGCTGTGCGCACGCTGGGCGAAGATGTCCAGGATCAGGCCGGTACGGTCGATCACCCGGCGCTCGAGGAAGCGCTCCAGGTTGCGCTCCTGCGACGGCGAAAGCGCATGGTTGACCAGCACCAGGTCGGCGCCGGTGGCCTCGGCGGCCGCCTTGATCTCGTCGAGCTTGCCCGAGCCGATCAGGATCGACGGGTTGGGCCGGTCGATGCGCGCGGTCAGGGTAGCGGCGATGCTGGCCCCGGCAGAGCGGGCCAGATCGGTGAACTCTTCCAGCACATCTTCTTCCAGCCGGCCGGAATGCGGCTGGATCAGGAGCGCGTGTTCGCCTCGCTTGGAACGGTCAAACACGCGCGTCTCCGCAGTTGCTTACTTCATTCAACGTCGTCTTCTTCCTGGGCGCCGTCGGCGCCACCTTCATTGGACTGCACATAGCCACCACCGGGACCCACCCGGACGTTGCGAGCCGGCACCACGGTCGAAATGGCGTGCTTGTACACCATCTGGCTGACCGTATTGCGCAGCAGGACAACGAACTGGTCGAACGATTCGATCGTTCCCTGCAATTTGATGCCATTGACCAGATACACCGACACCGGCACGCGTTCGCGCCGAAGTGCATTCAGAAACGGATCCTGCAGCGATTGCCCCTTGGACATTGCACACTCCTCATTATTGTTTTTATGGTCTTCCGGCAACTGCCACGGCCCCCGCCACCGGAACCTCCGATGGTACACGGGCCAAGGGCAAGGCGCTGTGGCTCAGCGGGCAACAAAGGCCGCTACGGCATCGGCCAGGGAATCCCCGTCTATATGGGGATCGAACCAGCGTGCATCAAGCTCTCCGCGCAGCCAGGTCAACTGGCGCTTGGCCAGCTGCCGGGTGGCCTGGATGGCCTTGTCGCGGAAGTCGCGGGCACTGCCCTGCCCGTCCAGGAACTCCCAGGCCTGGCGATAGCCGACGGCCCGGACCGCCGGCAGGTCCAGCGGCGCCGCCACTGCCGCCATCCCAGGCATCGCACGCAGCGACCGCACCTCGTCCAGGAACCCCTGGGCGAGCATGCTGTCGAAGCGGGTTTCGATGCGCTGGTGCAGTACGCTGCGCTCGCGCGGGGCCAGCACCAGCTTCAGGCAGCGCACCGGCAGGCGGTCCACGCCGGGCAGCTTCTGCCACTCGCTGATCGGTGTGCCGGTCAGGCGATAGACCTCCAGCGCCCGCTGGATGCGCTGCGGGTCGGTCGCATGGATACGGGCTGCAGCGGCGGGATCGATTCCGGCCAGCTGTGCGTGCAGCGCCGGCCAGCCCAGTTCTGCCGCCTCGGCGCCGATCACCGCCCGGGTAGCCGGGTCGGCCGGTGGCATCGGCGACAGCCCCTGCAACAGCGCGCGGAAGTACAACCCGGTGCCGCCGGCCAGGATCGGCATGCGTCCGCGCGCGATGATGTCGGCCACCACGCGTGCGGCATCCACGGCGAACTCCGCCGCTGAATAGGTCTGCCACGGATCGCGCAGGTCGAGCAGGTGGTGTGGCGCCTGCGCGCGCTCGGCGGCATCGGGCTTGGCCGAGCCGATATCCAGCCCGCGGTAGACCAGCGCCGAATCGACGCTGACGATCTCCCCGCCCAGTTGCCGCGCCAGTGCGATGGCGGTGGCGGTCTTGCCCGACGCGGTCGGGCCCATCACCGCGATCGCCAGCGGGCGCCGGTCGGCGCCCATCAGCCCTCGTCCGGCCAGCGCGGCATCGCCGGGGCGGCATCCACCCGCGGCATCGGCACCGCATCGACCGCCGCCCACACTTTCAGTGCGTCCACGGTGGCAGCGACGTCATGCACGCGCAGGATCGTCGCGCCGCGCTGGGCGGCGACCAGGTGCGCGGCGACCGAGCCGGCCACGCGCTCGCGCGGCGCCTCGCGGCCAGTCAGTTCGCCGATGCTGCGCTTGCGCGACAGCCCGGCCAGCATCGGCACGCCCAGTTCCAGGAAGCGCGCCGAGCGCGCCAGCAGGATCATGTTGTGTTCGGTGGTCTTGCCGAAGCCGAAGCCCAGGTCGATCACAAGGTTCTTCTTCGCGATGCCGGCCATTTCGGCCGAGAACATCCGATCGACCAGGAACCGGTGCACCTCGGCCACGACGTCGTCGTAGTGCGGGGTGTCCTGCATGCTGCCGGGTTCGCCCTGCATGTGCATCAGCACCACCGGCACGCCCAGCTCGGCGGCGGCGGCCAATGCCCCGTCCTGCCGCAGCGCATGGATGTCGTTGATCATGCCGGCACCGGCGGCCACTGCGGCACGCATCACCTCCGGCTTGAAGGTGTCGATGCTGATCGGCACCTGGGTCTGGGCGGCGAGCTGTTCGATCACCGGGACCACCCGGCGAAGCTCTTCCTCCAGCGCTACCGGCGCGGCACCGGGCCGGGTCGATTCACCACCGATCTCGAGCAGGTCGGCGCCTTCGGCCACCAGTTGCAGTCCATGGGCGACCGCGGCTTCGGTACTGTCGTGCGCGCCACCATCCGAGAACGAATCCGGGGTGACGTTGACGATGCCCATGACGCGCGGGCGGTCCAGCCGCAGTACGCGGCCGCCGCAGTCCAGCTGGGGAGAAGTATCGAACATGGGCCTTCCACGAAATACGCCAGCGCCTAGTTTACGCCGGCGTACTCCGATAACCCGCGGCCCGCGGGGCCTGGCGGGCTAGAAATCGCCCAGCTTGGCCTCGTCGGTCGGGTTGGCCAGCCACTCGGCGAGGTCGTTGCCGATGGCGGTGACCACGCGCTGGAGCACGTCGCAGGAGCCCTTGAACAGGCCGCCGGGGCCACCGCGCGAAATCCGCCGCGCCGTCACCGCCGCCACCTTCTGCCCGTCGTCCATCAACACGCCGCGCACGGTCGCCGACTTGTAGTGGTTGTAGCCGGTGCGGGCGCTCTGCGCCTCCACGATCTCCAGCTTCAGCACCCGGCCTTCGGTGGCCAGCTGCTCGTCGAAGGCGATGGTGTTGCCGAAGTCCGGCGCGCTGTTGCCCAGCGCGGTCCCCAGCTGCGCGCCCATCCGGCATTCGGCCTTGATGTTGTCGGCGATGTAGGACGTTTCGGAGAACGGCACCGGGTCCTGCACGTGGACGGTGGCCGCAAACGCGGGCGTGGCACAGCACAGCAGCGCGGCAGTCGCCGCGCGCATCGAATGACGCATGTATTCCCCCTGGAATGATGTTCACGGCCGCGCGGTGCGACCGTGCCTGCGCATCGTGCCGAACGCGGCGCGCGGCCGCAAGGGCTTAGCGCCGGCGGCGCTTGCGGTCCACGTACAGGGTCTTGGCGACGCTCAGGCCGATGCCGAGCACGATGCCGACGATGCCGCCAAGCAGGTAGTTCCCGCTGAGCACGCCGACCACGGCGCCGACCACCGTGGCAATCACGATTTCGGTGGTGTGGGATATCTGCGGCGGCGGGGTGGACATGGCAACTCCGGAACTGCGGTCAGGCGGGAAGGAAACGAAGAAGGCCGGGTTGCCCCGGCCTTCGTCTGTCATCGGTTCAACTCAGAGCTGTTCGGCGGGCCCGGCGATCGGCGGCACCGGACGGGCGTCGCCACCCTTGTCGTTGTTGTTGCTGCCACCGTCCTTGTTGGACTTGCCCCAGCCCATCGGCGGCGGCGGATCGCGGCCTTCCATGATGGCGTCGATCTGCGGCGCATCGATGGTCTCGTACTGCAGCAGCAGCTGGGACATGGTGTGCAGCTTGTCGAGGTTGGCGGTGACCAGCTCGGTGGTGCGGGCGTAGGCCTTGTCCAGGATGCTGCGCACCACTTCATCGATGCGGCGCGCGGTATCGTCGGACACGCTCTTGTGCTGGGTCACCGAACGGCCCAGGAACACCTCGTCGTCCTCTTCGCCATAAGCGATCGGGCCGAGCTCGTCGGACAGGCCCCACTTGGTGACCATGTTGCGGGCCATCTTGGTGGCGCGTTCGATGTCGTTGGAGGCACCGGTGGTGACCTTGTCGGCGCCGAAGATCAGCTCTTCGGCGACGCGGCCGCCGTACAGCGAGCACAGCTGCGATTCGATCGCCACGCGGTTCATCGAGTACTTGTCGCCTTCCGGCAGGTACATGGTCACGCCCAGCGCGCGACCGCGCGGGATGATGGTGACCTTGTAGACCGGATCGTGCTCGGGCACCAGGCGCCCGACGATGGCGTGGCCGGCTTCGTGGTAGGCGGTGAGCGTCTTCTCTTCTTCGCTCATGGCCATCGAACGGCGCTCGGCACCCATCAGGATCTTGTCGCGCGCACGGTCGAAGTGCTCCATGCGCACTTCCTTCTCGTTGCTGCGGGCCGCAAACAATGCCGCCTCGTTGCACAGGTTGGCCAGGTCGGCACCGGAGAAGCCCGGGGTACCGCGCGCGATCACCATCGGCTCGACGTCGTCGGCCAGCGGCAGCTTGCGCATGTGCACCTTGAGGATCTGCTCGCGGCCCCTGACATCGGCCAGCCCGACCACGACCTGGCGGTCGAAGCGACCCGGGCGCAGCAGCGCCGGGTCCAGCACGTCGGGACGGTTGGTGGCGGCGATGACGATCACGCCCTCGCCCCCCTCGAAGCCGTCCATTTCCACCAGCAGCTGGTTCAGGGTCTGCTCGCGCTCGTCATGACCGCCGCCCAGGCCGGCACCGCGATGGCGGCCGACGGCGTCGATTTCGTCGATGAAGATGATGCACGGGGCCTGCTTCTTGGCCTGCTCGAACATGTCGCGCACGCGGCTGGCGCCGACGCCGACGAACATTTCCACGAAGTCCGAACCGGAGATCGAGAAGAACGGGACCTTGGCTTCGCCGGCGATGGCACGGGCCAGCAGGGTCTTGCCGGTACCGGGCGGGCCGACCATCAGCACGCCGCGCGGGATCTTGCCGCCGAGCTTGGTGAACTTGGTCGGATCGCGCAGGAAGTCGACCAGTTCGCCGACTTCTTCCTTGGCTTCGTCGCAGCCGGCGACGTCGGCGAAGGTGACCTTGATCTGGTCTTCGCCCTGCAGCTTGGCGCGCGACTTGCCGAAGGACATCGCGCCCTTGGCACCGCCGCCACCGCCCTGCATCTGGCGCATGATGAACAACCAGAAGCCGATGATCAGGATCACCGGGAGGAAGTTCATCAGGATCGCGCCCAGCGAGATGCCGCTGGACGGCTCTTCCTGGACGATTTCCACGTTCTTGGCACGCAGGATGTTGATCAGGTCGCGATCCATCGGCGCGGTGATGGTGGCCGACTGGCCGCTGCGCGTGGTGTACGAGATCTGGTTGGTGCCGCTGCGCATGTCGCCGCTGAAGGTCACCTTCTGGACGTTGCCGCCATCCACCTGGTCCAGGAACTGCGAATACGTGGCGCCCTGGGCACCGGCGCCGCTGCTCTTTGGCGAGAAGCTCTGGAACACCACCATGAGCACCACGGCGACGACCACCCATAGCAGGAGGTTCTTGGTCAAGTCGTTCATCCTCATTGGCTCCGGTGTTCCTCTAATGCCTGACGCAATTGGTATGGTTGAGCTTACTTGATCTGGGTGCGTTTGCCCTGCCCCAAGGCATACACCTCGGGCGAGCGCTTCCGGGACGCTTCAGGCTTGCGGATCACGACCTTGTCGTACCGGCGGCGCATCTCGCGCACGTAGTCGTCAAAGCCCACGCCCTGGAACAGCTTGATCAGGAACGCGCCACCCGGCTTGAGATGGTTGTCGGCAAAATCCAGCGCCAACTCGGCCAGGTGCATCATCCGCGGCTGGTCTACCGCGTCCATACCACTTTTATTGGGGGCCATATCCGAGAGCACAAGGTCTACCGGCTGATCCCCGAGCATGGCTTCAAACTGCGATAGGACGGCCTGCTCCCTGAAGTCCCCGTGAAGGAACTCCACGCCGGCCAGCGGCGGCATCTCCAGGATGTCCAGGGCCAGCACCCGGCCGGTGTCGCCGATCTGGCGCCGGACCTGCTGCGACCAGCCGCCCGGGGCGGCACCCAGGTCGACCACCACCATGTGCGGCTTCAGCAGCCGGTCACGCGCGAGCAGCTCCTCCAGCTTGTAGGCCGCGCGCGAGCGCATGCCCTCGGCCTGGGCCTTCTTCACGAAGGGGTCGGCGAAGTGTTCTTTCAACCAGCGTTGGCTGCTCTTGCTGCGGGAAACCATTGGAGATAGGGCCGGACGGGGTGGTCATGATACCCTGATCGCCCCAGTTAACCGCTTGTTCCTGAATGTCTATTGTCCTGACCTCGTCCCAGACCCGCTTCCTCCGCGGCCAAGCCCATGATCTGAAAGCCCTGCTGCAGATCGGCGGCAAGGGGGTCACGCCGGCCTTCCTGGCTGAACTGGACGAAGTCCTGGAGCGCCATGAACTGATCAAGGTGAAGGTGGGCGCGGAAGACCGCGATGCCCGCGACGCCATGATCGCCGAGCTGGTCCAGGCCTCCGACAGTGCGCTGGTGCAGCGCATCGGCCACGTGGCCGTGCTCTACCGCCCCAGCAAGGAACAGCGCCAGATCGTGCTTCCGCGCGGCTGATCGCCATGCAGCTGAACCACGAAATCCCCGATTACGCCTATGCGTTCCGCGCCGTCGGCACGGGCTCGGTGGTGCTGGAAGACCGCGAGCAGGTCCGTACCCGCGAGCTGGGCCAGAGCTTCATTGTGACCCCGCAGGCACTGGTGGAGGCGTGGCCGGCACCGGCCACTGCCAAGGAACTGACCCCGGAAGACCTGGCGCCGGTACTGGCGCTGGCGCCGGAGCTGGTGATCCTGGGGACCGGGGCGACGCAGCAGTTTCCGTCGGCCGCCGTCATGGGCGCCTGCCTGACCCGTGGCATCGGCATTGAAGTGATGACCAACGCGGCGGCGGCACGGACCTTCAACCTGCTGGCCAGCGAGAGCCGCAAGGTGGCTGCGGCGATCCTGCTGCCGGGCTGAAATTCGCTGATTTCGTTCAGGAAAGGCTGCCGTTGGCAGCCTTTTTTGTGCCTTACTTCGGGGGCAGGTACAGCAGCGGGTCTACCGGCTTGCCGTTGTAGCGGATCTCGAAGTGCAGCATGTCGCGGGTGGTGCCGGTACGGCCCATCTCGGCGATCTGCTCGCCGGCCTTGACGCTCTGGCCTTCATTGACCAGCCGCTTGCGGTTGTGGCCATAGGCCGACAGCCACTGGTCGCTGTGCTTGACGATGATCAGCTCGCCGAAACCGACCAGGCCGGCGCCGGAATAGACCACCACGCCCGGCGCGGTGGCGCGCACCGGCTGGCCGCTGCTGCCGGCGATATCCACGCCCTGCTTGGTGACATCGGCACCG
Organism: Stenotrophomonas sp. PS02300; assembly: GCF_029959395.1. Taxonomy (NCBI): domain Bacteria; kingdom Pseudomonadati; phylum Pseudomonadota; class Gammaproteobacteria; order Lysobacterales; family Lysobacteraceae; genus Stenotrophomonas; species Stenotrophomonas sp. PS02300. Next base: position 9,700 of record NZ_JASCOP010000089.1, on the reverse strand, counting down.
ACGAAGCGACCGACGACGGCACCGTCGGCCGGCCAGCGCCAGCTGATGTTGCTCTTGATCGCGGTGGTCGGCGACGGGGTCGGCGCAGGTGCCGGGGTGGGCGCGGTGCCGCCCGGTCGCGGCGCGGTCACCACGGTGGTCGGCGCGCGGCCCGGCGTGTTGCCCGGGTACAGCCGCAGGACCTGGCCCGGGTAGATCGTGTACGGCTCGGCCAGCCCGTTCCAGCCCGCCAGGTCGCGCGGGGTGATGTTGTGGATGCGTGCCAGTGCGTACAGGGTGTCGCCACGACGCACCACGGCGGTCTGGCCCGGCTTGGCCACCGAGGTCTGCGGCGTGGTGTGCGCGGTGCGCCCGCCGGACGGCTTGACCACCGTGGCGGTGCCGCAGGCACTCAGGGTGGACGCCACCAGCAGCAGGGCGGTCAGCCGTGCGGCCCCGCTCAAACGATCAGCACTCATGCGAACTTCGCTCTCCAGACAAGCCAGGCCACAAGACCCACCACCAATGCGGTGGCGATCCAGCCCAGCGGTTCAATCCAACGCCGCAGCGCCGCTTCGGCACGCGCCCCGCCAATGCGGATGACGGCAGCCAGCACGTAAACGCGCTTGCCCCGCCCGATCAACATGCTCAGGAAGTACTGCGGCAGCGGCACGCCGACGATACCCGATGCCCACGTGAAGACCTTCATCGGGATGGGCATGAAGCCGCCCAGCACCAGGAAGGTGAACACCGCCCAGGGCGATTCGGCCATCTTGGCCTGCACGATGGCGATGCCGCCTTCGATGCTGGTCAACATGCCCATCGCGGCGAACAGCGGCTTGACCGCTTCAAACGAATAGTGACCCAGCGCATAGCCGACCAGCGCACCGGCCATCGAGCCGGCCAGGCTGAGCGTGGCGAACCACCAGCCGCGCTTGGGCTGGGCCACGCACATCGGCGCCAGCATCACTTCGGGCATCACCGGGAAGATGATCGCCTCGATGAAGCTGAGCACCGTCAGGTAGGTCGGGGCGCGCTCGTGCGCGGCCCACTTCATTGCCCGCTCGTACAGCGGACCAAAAATCTTCATGACGCGACGCTCCTTGGAATCAGTCCAGCATGCCAGACAGCAGCGGCACGAACGTGACCGGCGCCAGTACCTGCTGTTCAACGCTGCCGTCGTCGCGACGGGTCAGCTGGATCAGCGACTGCGCCCCTGCCCCGCCAACCGGCGCGACCAGGCGCCCGCCCACGGCCAGCTGCTCGACCAGTGCATCGACCAGCGCCGGCGCCGCAGCGGTCACCACGATGGCGTCGAACGGGCCATGTTCGGCCCAGCCGATGCGGCCATCGTCGTGCTTGCTGCGGATGTTCATGCCCAGTGCGCGGAAGCGCTTGCGCGCCTGCCGCAGCAGGTCGCCGATGCGCTCGACGGTATAGACCTCCAGCCCCAGCGCACCGAGCACGGCGGCCTGGTAGCCCGAGCCGGTGCCTACTTCCAGCACCTTCTTCGGCGCCGACTGCAGCACCGCTTCGGTCATCCGCGCCACCACCCACGGCTGGGAGATGGTCTGGCCGTGGCCGATCGGCAGTGCGGTGTCTTCGTAGGCACGCGAGGCCAGGGCTTCGTCGATGAACAGATGCCGCGGCACCACCCGGATCGCATTGAGGGTGGCTTCGTCGGCGATGCCGCTTTCGCGCAGGCGTTCGACCAGGCGGTCGCGCACGCGCTGGGAGGTCATGCCGATCCCGACCGCTTCGGGCTGCAGGCGCAGGCGCTGGCTCATGCCGGCCGGTCCAGCGCGGCGGTCAGCCCGCCTACCCAGCTGGCGACCTTCTCCAGTGCCTGGTAACGGGTCAGGTCGACCTGGATCGGGGTGATCGAGATGAATCCGTTGCGCACGGCGTGGAAGTCCGTGCCCGGGCCCGAATCCTGTTCGCGCCCGGCCGGGCCGATCCAGAACACTTCATTGCCGCGCGGGTCGCGCTGGGCGATGCAGCCTTCGGCACGGTGGCGGTTGCCCAAGCGGGTCACTTCGAAGCCACGCACCTCCGACCACGGCAGGTCGGGCACGTTGACGTTGAGGATGGTGTCGGCCGGCAGCGGGTCGGCCTTGAGCCGGGTGACGATCTCCACGGCCGCACGCGCAGCGGTTTCGAAATTGCGCGGGTCGTGGTTGTGGGTGACCAGCGACATCGCCACCGCCGGCAGGCCGAGGAAACGCCCTTCCATCGCCGCCGACACGGTGCCGGAGTAGATGACGTCGTCGCCCAGGTTGGCGGCGTTGTTGATGCCCGACACCACGATGTCCGGGTCGTATTCGAGCAGGCCGGTCAGCGCCAGGTGCACGCAGTCGGTCGGGGTACCGGCCACCGAACAGGTGTAGTGGTCGATGCGCTTGACCCGCACCGGCAGGTCCAGGGTCAGCGAGTTGCTGGCGCCGGAGCGGTCGCGGTCGGGGGCGACCACCATCACTTCATGGCCGGCCTCGCGCAGCACGGAGGCGAGCATCCTGATGCCGGGGGCATCGACGCCGTCGTCGTTGCTGACCAGGATCCGCATCTGGGTTTTAACCGCTTGATTGTTCAAGACTTCATTTCCATCACTTTCCAGCGTTGGCGGGGCCGGCCTTCACCCGTTACGGGATCACCGACCGCGCAAGTGCGTCAGCTATTGTGCCGCAAGCGGGCAGATCGGCCTACCCCGGCGGGAGGTAGGCACGGCCGATTCAGGGCATTAGGCTGTACGCATGTCACATCCTGAAGACGAAGATCCGGCCGCGCTGTTCCGCGCCGCCATCGGCGAGGTCACGCCGCTGCGCAAGCCGGTGGCCGCGCCGCCGGCAACGCCGCGGCCGAAGCCGCGTGCGCGCATGGCCGAACAGGACGAGGACGCCGCACGCGGGGAGTTCGCCCGGCTGCTGCGCGACAGCAGCCCGCTGGAGGCCGGCGACACCGCCAGTTACCGGCGCGAAAACCTGCCGGCCCGGATGTTCCAGCGGCTCAAGCGCGGCCAGTATTCGGTGCAGGATGAGCTGGACCTGCATGGGGCAACCGTGGTCCAGGCGGAGACGCTGCTGCGCCAGTTCCTGCTGGAAGCACATGCACACGAGCATGGCTGCGTGCGCATCATCCATGGCAAGGGGCTGCAGTCCGATGGGGGCGCGCCGATCCTGAAGAACCTGGTGGACCGGTTGCTGCGCCAGCGCAATGACGTGCTGGCGTTTCATTCGGCACCGGCCGGGCAAGGCGGCACCGGCGCGGTGCTGGTGCTGCTGGCGAACCGGTGACGCCCTGCGTGTATTACGTGGGGGATCCGGCGTCGTGCACTGGGCCCAGCTCATGCAATACGGCGGTGGCATAACACCCTGGCGGCAGCGCGAATGTCAGTTCGAGGACGTCCGCTTCCAACCAGCGATGCTGCAGGTTGGCCGGGCGCAGCCGCAGCGCGCGGCGCTCCTGCTTCAGGCGCGCGCCTTCCAGCCCGGTGCGCAGCTGCAGTGACTGCTCGTCGCTGATCGCACCCAGCTCCAGTTCGGCCGCCGCCCCGCTGCTGCGCAGCTCGCCTTCGCCCCACAACGGACCGCTGGGATGGATGTCGAACCGCCCCAGGCGGTCTGCCAGCAGGTCGGTCCACGGCTCGGGGCCAAACACGCTGCGGCTGCCATCGAGCATCCACACCTCACCCTCGAGCGGGCTGTCCCAGTTGCCCCGCGCGACGCGTTCGGCCAGCACCTGGTTGAACAGCGCCGAACGCGCGGCCGACAGCAGCAGCGAGCGCTGGTCGGGACGCACGCGGCGGCCGCCAAACATCGCCAGCGCAGCCGGCACGTTGCCGCCATCGCGGCCGAAGCGCTGCTCGCCGAACCAGTTCGGCAGGCCACGCGCGGCGATCAGCGACAGCCGCTCGTCGATCGCCTTCGCCTCGCCCTGCACGTTGCGCAACACCAGCCGGAAGCGGTTGCCGGCCAGCGCGCCGCGCTGCAGCTTGCGGTTGTGCCAGGTGGATTCGACCACCTCCACTTCGTCCGAGGCCAGCAGCGCGATGTCCGGCGCGATGCGCTTGGGCAGGTGCACGCTGAACCGCTGCGTGGTGACCGCATGCCGGTCCTTCATGCCGGCATAGCTGACCGCCATGTCCGGCAGCCCCGCCCACTTCGCGAGCAGTTTGGCCACATGCACGGTGTTGGCGCCGCGCTTGCGGATCGTCAACAGCAGGTGCTCGCCCTCCCCGGTCGGCTCGAACGCCGGCAGTTCGTCCACCTGGAAATCTTCCGGGGTGGTGCGGATGTCGGCACGCAGCAGCGGCTCGCCGAAGGCCAGCGGCAACGGGATCACAGCGCCACCAGCAGCACGACGGCCTGGGCGGCGATGCCTTCGCCACGCCCGGTGAACCCGAGCTTCTCGGAAGTGGTGGCCTTGACGCTCACCGCATCCAGCGCGATGCCCAGCAGCCCGGCGATGCGCTCGCGCATGGCCAGCGCATGCGGGCCGACCTTGGGCCGCTCGCAGATCACGGTGATGTCGGTGTTGCCAACCTGCCAGCCGCGTTCACGCAGCAGGCCGTTGCAGTGTTCGAGGAAGCGGCTGCTGTCGGCATCCTTCCAGCGCATGTCCGACGGCGGGAAGTGCTGGCCGATGTCGCCCAGCGACAGCGCGCCCAGCATGGCATCGCACAGCGCGTGCAGGATCACATCGCCATCGCTGTGCGCCAGCACGCCGCAGCTGTGCGCGACGCGGATGCCGCCGAGCATGATGTGGTCGCCCTCGCCGAAGGCGTGGACGTCATAACCCTGCCCGATGCGGACCGGAGGAAACGGGGTGTTCATGGCAAAAAACCTGCGGTGATGGCCGGCGCGGACGGGCTCAGGAGCCGCGGCGCGACAGCTCGAATTCGAATCGGGACAGATCGGCCGGGGTGGTGACCTTGAAGTTGTCCTCGTTGCCCTCGACCAGCAACGGGCGCAGCCCCTGCCGCTCCATCGCCATGGCGTCGTCGGTGACGTCCACGCCGGCGGCGGCTGCTTCCTGCAGCGCGCGGGCGAGCTGGTGACGGCGGAACAGCTGCGGGGTCAGCGCGCGCCACAGGCGCGCACGCGGCTCGGTACCGTCAATACCGCCGTCATCGCCGGCCCGCTTGAGGGTGTCGCGCACCGGCGCGGCCAGGATCGCGCCGACCGGGTCGGTACGCCCCACTTCCAGCAGGCGGCCGAGGTCGGCTGCGGCCAGGTTGGGCCGCGCGGCATCGTGGACCAGCACGAAATCGTCGGCCCGCACGCTGTCGGGCAGTGCCTGCAGGCCGGCCAGCACGGAGGCGGCACGGGTGGCCCCGCCGGTGCAGGTGAGGATCGGTTTGTCGGCCAGTGACTGCCAGCCCGGCCAGTCGACGTCGTTCTCGGCGATGACCACCACCACCCCGGCCACGACCGGGTGCGACAGCAGGGCTTCCAGGGTGTGCGCAAGCAGCACCCGGTCGCCTGCCAGCAGGTACTGCTTGGGCGTGTCGCTGCCGAAGCGGGTGCCACGGCCGGCGGCCGGAACCACGGCCCAGACGCTGCCCATCAGGGCACGTCCGGGTGCGGCGCGTTCGGATCGGCGGCCAGCGCCGGCGCACGCGGCGCCGCCACCGGGGCGTTCTCGACCACGCGGTAGAACTTCTCGCCGGGCTTGATCATGCCCAGCTCGCTGCGCGCGCGTTCTTCAATGGCGGCCTCGCCTTCCTTGAGGTCCTTGACCTCGGCCGCCAGCGCGTCGTTGCGCTGCTGCAGGCCGGCGTTGTCGCGCTTCTGGGATTCGACCTGGGCTTCGAGCGTCATCACTTCTCCCGAATTGCCCGGGCCGAACCAGAAGCGGTACTGCAGCCATGCCAGCAGTACCGCGAGCACCAGCAGCAGCCAGCGCCAGTTGCGCATGCGGATCAGCGCTTCAGCGACACGAACGCGTCACGACCGGCGTAACGCGCGCCGGCACCGAGGGCTTCCTCGATGCGCAGCAGCTGGTTGTACTTGGCCACGCGGTCGCTGCGGCACAGCGAGCCGGTCTTGATCTGGGTGGCGGTGGTGGCCACGGCGATGTCGGCGATGGTGGTGTCTTCGGTTTCGCCCGAACGGTGCGAGACCACGGCGGCGTAGTTGGCGTGGTGCGCCATCGCGATCGCCTCGAGGGTCTCGGTCAGGGTGCCGATCTGGTTGACCTTGATCAGGATCGCGTTGGCGGTGCCGGACTCGATGCCTTCCTTGAAGATCTTCGGGTTGGTCACGAACAGGTCGTCGCCGACCAGCTGCACCTTCTTGCCGATGCGGTCGGTGAGCAGCTTCCAGCCGGCCCAGTCGTTCTCGGCCAGGCCGTCTTCGATGGTGATGATCGGGTACTGGGCCGCCCAGTCGGCCAGGAAATCGACGAACTGCTCGGAGGTCAGGCGCTTGTTCTCGCCCACCAGGTTGTACTTGCCGTTCTCGTAGAACTCGCTGGAGGCCACGTCCAGGCCCAGCAGCACGTCTTCACCGGCGGTGTAACCGGCCTTGCCGATCGCTTCGAGGATGGTGTCGAGCGCTTCGACGTTGCTGCGGAAGTCCGGGGCGAAACCGCCTTCGTCGCCCACGGCCGTGCTCAGGCCATGGCCCTTGAGCACCGACTTCAGCGAATGGAAGATTTCGGTACCGGCGCGCAGGGCTTCGGAGAACGAGGTGAAGCCGACCGGCAGCACCATGAATTCCTGGAAGTCGACGTTGTTGTCGGCATGCGCGCCGCCGTTGATGATGTTCATCATCGGCACCGGCAGGCTCACGTCGGTGCTGCCCTTGGACAGGTACTGCCACAGCGCCTGCTTGTTGGCGGCAGCGGCGGCGTGGGCATTGGCCATGGACACGGCCAGCAGTGCGTTGGCACCCAGGCGGCCCTTGTTTTCGGTGCCATCCAGGTCGATCAGGCGACGGTCGAGGCCTTCCTGGTCGGCCGCGTCAAACCCCTTCAGCGCGGTGGCGATGGTGGTATTGACGTTGTTGACGGCGTTGCGCACGCCCTTGCCCAGGTAACGGGTCTTGTCGCCATCGCGCAGCTCGACCGCTTCCTTGGTGCCGGTGGAGGCACCCGACGGCACGGCGGCACGGCCGAACGAACCGTCCTCCAGGGTGACTTCGGCTTCCAGCGTGGGGTTGCCACGGCTGTCGAGGATTTCACGGGCGTGGATGCTGCGGATCGTGGTCATAGCGGGCCGGTTACCAGTCAGAAAGGGGGAACGCCAAAAAGCAGTGCGTCGAAAGGTGCCGCGTGATTATCCCCACCTGCCCCCCGCTTGCCAAATCCGCGCGCGGGAAGCGTTCGGGGCTACAGCAGCGATGGCAGCAGCAGCACCAGCAACAGCAGGCCCAGCAGGCCCAGTGCGGCGCCGCCACCGGCCGGCTGGCGGCGCAGGCGCAGCGCCAGCACGCTGGCCAGCACGGTGCCCAGCGCGCAGGTTGCGCCCAGCGCCAGGGCCGGTTGATGGGCGTGGCGACGGCCTGGATGGCATGGCTGCCGTCACCGGGCGAACCCACTGCGGAAAACACCAGCACCATCAGCACGAACGCGCAGCCCCAGCTGGCGATGGACAGGACCAGGGCAGCCCAGCCCCAAGGCCAGGCGCGCCAGTGACGGCGCTGGCGGCGCGCCAGCTGCGCCGCCCACGGATCCTGGCTCAGGCGCGTGCTTCCTGCAGCAGCGCGCCGCCGGCCTTGCGCTCACGCGCGGCACGGATGAAGCCGATGAACAGCGGGTGGCCTTCGCGCGGGGTGGACAGGAATTCCGGGTGCGCCTGGCAGGCCAGGAACCACGGGTGCTGGTCGCGCGGCAGCTCGACCACTTCCACCAGGGTGTCGTCCATCGACTTGCCGGCAATCACCAGGCCGGCGTCTTCCAGCTGGGTGCGGTAGCGGTTGTTGAACTCGTAGCGGTGGCGGTGGCGCTCGGACACCACGTCCTTGCCGTACAGCTCACGGGCCAGCGTGCCCGGCTTCAGGCGCTGCTCCTGCAGGCCAAGGCGCATGGTGCCGCCGAGGTCGCTGCGGTCGTCGCGTTTTTCGACATCGCCGGTGGCGGTGCGCCATTCGGTGATCAGGCCGATCACCGGGTTGGGCGACTGGCGGTCGTTCTCGGTGCTGTTGGCGCCGTCCAGGCCGACCACGTTGCGGGCGAAGTCGACCACGGCGGCCTGCATGCCGTAGCAGATGCCGAAATACGGCATCTGCTGTTCACGGGCGAACTGCGAGGTGAGCACCTTGCCTTCGAAACCGCGGTCGCCGAAGCCGCCCGGCACCAGGATGCCATCAACGTCCTTCAGCGCGGCCATGTCGGTGCCTTCCAGGTCCTGCGCTTCCAGCCACTTCAGGTTGACCTTGGTGCGCTGGCGCAGGCCGCCGTGCTTGAGCGCTTCGCCCACGGACTTGTAGGCGTCCTGGTGGTCGACGTACTTGCCGACCACGGCGATGGTGACCTCGTCCAGCGGGTGCAGGGTGGCGTCCACCGCCGCTTCCCACTCGTGCAGGTCGGCCGGGCCGGCCTTGTCGCCCAGCTTGAGCTGGTTGATCACGATTTCATCCAGGCCCTGCTCGTGCAGGCCCATCGGGATGCGGTAGAGCACGTCGACGTCGGGCACGCTGATCACCGCGCGCTCGGACACGTTGGTGAACTGGGCGATCTTGCGGCGCTCGGACTCGGGCACCGGCTGTTCGGAACGGCACAGCAGCACGTCGGGCTGGATGCCGATCGAGCGCAGTTCCTTGACCGAGTGCTGGGTCGGCTTGGTCTTCAGCTCACCGGCGGCGGCGATGTACGGCACCAGGGTGAGGTGCATGAACAGGGCCTTCTCCGGGCCGCGCTCGGTGCGCACCTGGCGGATGGCTTCCAGGAACGGCAGCGATTCGATGTCGCCCACGGTGCCGCCGATTTCCACCAGCGCCACGTCGAAGCCTTCGGTGGCTTCGTCCATGCAGCGGCGGATCTCGTCGGTGATGTGCGGGATGACCTGCACGGTGGCGCCCAGGTAGTCGCCGCGGCGCTCCTTGCGGATCACGTTCTCGTAGATGCGGCCGGTGGTGACCGAGTTCTTGCGGCTCAGGCGGGTGCGCACGAAGCGCTCGTAGTGGCCCAGGTCCAGGTCGGTCTCGGCGCCGTCGTCGGTGACATACACCTCGCCGTGCTGGAACGGGCTCATGGTGCCCGGGTCGACGTTGATGTACGGGTCGAGCTTCATCATCGTGACCTTCAGGCCACGGGCTTCGAGGATGGAGGCGAGCGAGGCGGCGGCAATGCCTTTGCCGAGCGAGGAAACCACGCCGCCGGTTACGAAGATCAAGGGAGTCATGGCTGGGGGTGTCCTGTCAGGAAGGGGGAAACGGCGCCGGCGCGCGGGGCGGCGGACGACGTGAAGGGGAAATCGGGGGTGGTCCGGGCGGCGGCGGCGGGGTGTTCACGCGCCAGGGCCGGGATCGAGGGAACGGTGACGTGGCGGCCGGTCGGCGAGGTCGGGGCGGCCGTGCCGGTCGCCATTGGGACCGTCACCTCCTGCCTACCCTGCTGGCGGTCGCGCACGACCAGACCAGTCCATTCGCTGATGGATGACACGTACTGCTCCCGGAAAGCCATAGTTTACAGATTGAAGGCGTCCAGCCCAAGGGGCACGAACGAAGACGCCCCGGCAAGCCCGGGCGTCGGGGTAGCCCAAACGCTTGTTGCGCGCGGCTTG
>NZ_JASCOP010000088.1:0-18065 GCF_029959395.1 Stenotrophomonas sp. PS02300 | reverse complement strand
GGGGGGGGGGGGGGGGGGGGGGGGCCCCGCCGGGGGGGGGGGGGGCCCACGGCGCGACGCGCCGCGCGTGGTACCCACCGGACACTCACGTCCAGCACGGGCACAATGTCGGCCATGCCCGCCTCCCCCGCCGCCGGCGCTTCCGGCCCGAAGAATCCCAGCCTGCGCGAACGCTTCCAGGCGATGCGCAACCTGCCCCCGTTCCTGCGCCAGGTCTGGCAGACCAGCCCGGCACTGGCCAGCGCCAGCCTGGGCCTGCGCGTCATCCGCGCGCTGCTGCCGGTGGCGATGCTGTACGTGGGCAAGCTCATCATCGATGCGGCGCTGCTGCTGAGCCGGCACGAGGCCGGCTTCCCGCCGTTCGATGAAGCGCTGTACAGCGGCCTGCTCAACCCGCTGCTGGGCCTGCTGGCGCTGGAATTCGGCCTGGCCATCGCCTCGGACCTGCTCGGCCGCATCGTCAGCTACGCCGACACCCTGCTGTCGGAGCTGTTCACCAACGTCACCAGCGTGCGCCTGATGGAACACGCGGCCGAACTGGACCTGGAGGACTTCGAGGACCCGGACCTGCAGGACAAGCTGGACCGCGCCCGGCGCCAGACCATGGGGCGGATGAACCTGATGAGCCAGCTGTTCGGCCAGGTCCAGGACGCCATCACCGTGGCCAGCCTGGCGGTAGGCCTGCTGGTCTATGCGCCGTGGCTGATCCTGCTGCTGGGCGTCGCACTGGTGCCGGCGTTCATCGGCGAATCGCACTTCAACGCCGCCGGCTACAGCCTCAACTTCCAGTGGACCCCCGAGCGCCGGCAGCTGGACTACCTGCGCCAGATCGGCGCCAGCGTGGAAACCGCCAAGGAGGTGAAGATCTTCAACCTCCACCGCTTCCTGATCGACCGCTACCGGTTCCTGGCCGACAAGTTCTTCCGCGCCAACCGCGCGCTGGCGCGCAAACGCGCGTTCTGGGGCACGCTGCTGGCCGCCCTGGGCACGCTCGGCTACTACACCGCCTATGCCTACATTGCCTGGCGCACGGTGCGCGGCGATTTCTCCATCGGCGACCTGACCTTCCTGGCCGGCAGCTTCCTGCGCCTGCGCCAGCTGCTGGAAGGCCTGCTGATCGGCTTTTCGCAGGTGGCCAGCCAGGCGCTGTACCTGGATGATCTGTTCTCGTTCTTCCAGATCCAGCCGGAAATCCATTCGCGCCCCGATGCGGTGCCGGTGCCGCAGCCGATCACCCAGGGCTTCGTGTTCGAGAACGTGGGCTTCCAGTATCCCGATGCGGAAAGCTGGGCGGTGCGTCATCTCGACTTCGAGCTGCGTGCCGGCGAAGTGCTGGCGCTGGTCGGCGAGAACGGCGCGGGCAAGACCACGCTGGTGAAACTGCTGGCGCGGCTGTACGACCCCGATGAGGGCCGCATCCTGCTCGATGGCCGCGACCTGCGCGAATACGACCTGGACGACCTGCGCGCCAACATGGGGGTGATCTTCCAGGATTTCGTGCGCTACAACCTCAGTGCCGGCGAGAACATCGGGGTGGGCCTGGTCGAGGCGATGACCGACGATGCGCGCATCCGCGACGCCGCGCGCCGTGGCATGGCCGAGGACGTGATTGCCGGGCTGCCCCATGGCTACGAGCAGCTGATCGGGCGCCGCTTCAAGCAGGGCGTGGACCTGTCCGGCGGCCAGTGGCAGAAGATCGCCATTGCCCGCGCCTACATGCGCGATGCGCAGGTGATGATCCTGGACGAGCCCACCGCCGCGCTGGATGCGCGCGCCGAATTCGAGGTGTTCCAGCGCTTCAAGGAACTGTCCGACAACCGCACCGCCGTGCTTATCTCGCACCGGTTCTCGTCGGTACGCATGGCCGACCGGATCCTGGTGCTGGCCGGTGGCCGGATCGAGGCCAGCGGCACCCACGCCCAGCTGATGGCGCAGGGCGGCCGCTACGCCGAGCTGTTCGAACTGCAGGCCGCCGGATATCGGTAAAGCACCCCGCTGAACGGGGTTCAATGAGAATTTATCTCATTTGAGATAAACTGGAGGGGACAACACAGATCAGACCCCCTCCCCATGTCTTCCGCTTTCGGCGCCGAAACGGTGCTTGAGGTCCGTCACTGGACCGACGCCTACTTCAGCTTCACCACGACCCGCGACAGCGGTTTCCGCTTCGAGAACGGCCAGTTCGTGATGATCGGCCTGGAAACCGAAGCGCGCCCGCTGCTGCGCGCGTATTCCATCGCCAGCGCGAACTGGGAAGAGAACCTGGAGTTCTTCAGCATCAAGGTCCAGGACGGCCCGCTGACCTCGCGCCTGCAGCACATCAAGCCGGGCGACAAGGTACTGGTTGGCAAAAAGCCCACCGGCACCCTGCTGATCAGCGACCTGCACCCGGGCAAACACCTGTACCTGCTGGGCACCGGCACCGGCCTGGCGCCGTGGCTGTCGGTGATCAAGGACCCGGAAACCTACGAGCGCTTCGACAAGGTGATCCTCACCCACGGCGTGCGCTACGAAAAGGACCTGGCCTACCGCGAGCTGTTCGAGAAGGAACTGCGCGAACACGAGTTCCTGGGCGAGATGATCGGCGACAAGCTGCTCTACTACCCGGCCGTGACCCGCGAGCCGTTCCCGAACCAGGGCCGGCTGACCTCGCTGATGGAAAGCGGCGAGATGCAGCGCACCCTCGGCCTGCCCGAACTGAGCCCGGAAAACGACCGCGCCATGATCTGCGGCAGCCCGCAGATGCTGGCCGACCTGCGCAGCGTGCTGGACGCCCGTGGCTTCCAGACCTCGCCGCGGATCGGTACGCCCGGCCACTACGTGTTCGAGCGCGCATTCGTCGAAAAATAAACGGCTATTCCAGCGCGGCTTCGATATCGCCGCGCAGGTTTTCCGGCTTGTCGGTGGGCGCGTAACGCTCGCGCACCTGGCCATCACGGCCGACCAGGAACTTGCTGAAGTTCCATTTGATCGCACCGATGCCCAGCAGGCCGGACTTCTCGGCCTTCAGCCATTTCCAGAGCGGATGCGCGCCATCCCCGTTGACCTCGATCTTCCCTGACAGCGGGAAGTCCACTTGATAGGTCAGCGAGCAGAAACTGCGGATCTCCTCCGCGTTGCCGGGTTCCTGGTGGCCGAACTGGTCGCACGGGAAGCCGATCACCACCAGGCCCTGGTCGCGGTACTCGCTCCATACCTTCTCCAGGCCCTCGTACTGGGGCGTGAAGCCGCATTTGCTGGCCACGTTCACCAGCAGCAGCGCCTTGCCCCGGTACTGGTCAAGGTCCTGGGTCTGGCCGTCCAGGTCCACGAACGAGAAATCGAATGCAGTGGTCATGGTCGTGCTCCAACAGGGGTTCCGGTCATTGTACGGCTGCGCGCCTGCGCACATGCCTTTCGACACAAGCCCGCACCCCTCACCCCGGGTTAACCTCGGGCACTTGTCTGACCGGAGATTACCCCTTGACCACCCGTCTTGCCCTTGCCGTCGCCGTGACCCTCGGCCTTGCCCTGCCCGCCTATTCCGCCGTTGCCGCCGCCCCGGCCGCCAACGCCGCCCAGCAGGCCAACCCGTTCTTCGCCGACAGCACCCTGCCGCTGCACTACCCGCAGTTCGACAAGATCAAGGACAGCGACTTCGCCCCCGCCTTCGATGCCGGCATGGCCCAGCAGCTGAAGGAAGTGGAGGCGATCGCCAACAACAAGGCCAAGCCGACCTTCGACAACACCCTCATCGCGCTGGAAAAGAGCGGTGACACCCTGGACCGCGCCACCACCGTGTTCTTCAGCCTGGTCGGCGCCGACACCAACGATGCGCGCAAGAAGCTGCAGGCCGACTACTCGGCGAAGTTCGCCGCGCACAGCGATGCGATCGCGCTGAACGGCAAGCTGTTCGCCCGCATCCAGGCCCTGTATGACACCCGCACCCAGCTTGGCCTGGATGCCGAAGGCGTGCGCCTGGTCGAGAAGTACTACGAGAGCTATGTGCGCGCCGGCGCCAAGCTCAATGAGGCCGACAAGACCAAGCTCAAGGAAATGAACGCCGAGCTGGCCAACCTGGGCACCAAGTTCAGCCAGAACGTGCAGAACGAAGTGAACGCCTCGGCCGTGATCGTCGACGACGTCAAGCAGCTCGACGGCCTGTCGGCCGAGCAGATCGCTGCCGCCTCCGAAGCGGCCAAGGCCCGCAAGCTGGACGGCAAGTACGTCATCGCCCTGCTCAATACCACCGGCCAGCCGCCGTTGACCAACCTGGCCAACCGCGACCTGCGCAAGAAGATCTACGACGCCTCGGTCACCCGTGGCAGCCGCGGTGGCGAGTTCGACAACACCGCGCTGGTCGCGCGCATCATGCAGCTGCGCGCCGACAAGGCCAAGCTGATGGGCTTCGACAACTTCGCCGCCTACAACCTGACCAACCAGACCGCCAAGACCCCCGAAGCGGTCAACGCCATGCTCGGCCAGCTCGCCCCGGCCGCGGTCGCCAACGCCAAGCGCGAAGCGGCCGACCTGCAGGCGATGATCGACAAGGAACAGAAGGCCGCCGGCAAGAAGCCCTTCCAGCTCGAAGCGTGGGATTGGGCCTACTACAGCGAGAAGGTGCGCCAGGCCAAGTACAACTTCGACGAATCCCAGCTCAAGCCGTACTTCGAGCTGAAGAACGTGCTGGAAAACGGTGTGTTCTTCGCCGCCAACCAGGAATACGGCCTGACCTTCAAGCAGCGCACCGACCTGCCGGTGTACCACGACGACGTGACCGTCTACGACGTGTTCGACGCCGACGGCAGCCAGCTGGCGATCTTCATCTTCGATCCGTACGCACGCGCGTCCAAGCGTGGCGGTGCGTGGATGAACTCCTACGTCTCGCAGTCGGCGCTGACCGGCTTCAAGCCGGTGGTGGCCAACCACCTCAACATTCCCAAGCCGCCGGCCGGCCAGCCGACCCTGCTGACCTGGGACGAAGTGACCACCACCTTCCACGAATTCGGCCATGCCCTGCACGGCACGTTCTCGAACGTGAAGTACCCCTACTTCTCGGGCACCTCGGTGCCGCGTGACTTCGTCGAGTTCCCCTCGCAGGTCAACGAGATGTGGTCGGACAACCCGCTCATCCTGAAGAACTACGCCAAGCACTACCAGAACGGCACTGCGATGCCGCAGGCGCTGCTGGACAAGGTGATCGCCGCGGCCAAGTTCAACCAGGGCTTTGCCACCACCGAGTACCTGGGTGCGGCCATGCTGGACCAGCGCTGGCACCAGATCGGCCCGGACCAGGTGCCGGCCGCCAAGGACGTGATGGCCTTCGAGCGCGCCGCGCTGGAGAAGGACGGCATCTACTACGCGCCGGTGCCGCCGCGCTACAAGACCCCGTACTTCAGCCACATCATGGGCGGCTACTCGGCCGGCTACTACGCCTACATCTGGTCGGAAGTGCTCGATGCCAACACCCAGAAGTGGTTCCGCGAGAACGGCGGCCTGAGCCGCAAGAACGGCGACCATTTCCGCGAAACCCTGTTGTCCAAGGGTGGCAGCGTGGATGCGATGCAGCTGTTCCAGAACTTCGCCGGCCACGAACCGCAGATCGAGCCGCTGCTCGAGAAGCGTGGCTTGACCGCAGAAAAGAAGTAAATCGGAACGTACAAAAACAAAACCGCCCGGCGAAAGCCGGGCGGTTTTTTGTTGGGCGTCATCCCGCCGGGGCCATCAGCGCGGCGCGACGTATCCACCCGGCACGCCGTTGGGCGACAGCACCAGCTGCCACAGCTGCGCATGCCGGCAGCGGAAGCTGGCCATCGAGCCGGCCAGGTAGAACCGCCACATGCGCCTGAAGCGTTCGTCGTAGCGTTGCGGGTCCAGCCGTGGCCAGGCCGCTTCCACGTTGCTGCGCCAGGCCCGCAGGGTGCGGTCATAGTCGGCACCGAAGCTGTGCCAGTCCTCCAGCACGAACAGGCCCTCGTAGGCCGCCGTGATCTGCGCGGCCGAGGGCAGCATCGAGTTCGGGAAGATGTAGCGCGCGATCCACGGATCGGTACGGTGCCGCGACAGGTTGCTGCCGATGCTGTGCAGCAGGAACAACCCATCCGGCGCCAGGCAGCGCCGTGCCATCTCGAAATAGCTGCGGTAGTTCTTGTCGCCCACGTGTTCGAACATGCCCACCGACAGGATCGCATCGAAGGTCTCGTCGACCTCGTGGTAGTCCTGCAGGCGGATCTCGATCGGCAAGCCCGCACACAGCTCACGCGCGTAGTCGGCCTGCTCCTGCGAGATGGTGATGCCCACGCCGGACACGCCGTAGCGCTCGGCGGCAAACTTCAGGGCCTCGCCCCAGCCGCAGCCGATGTCCAGCACGCGCTGGCCCGGGCCCAGCCCGAGCTTGCGGCAGATCAGATCGAGCTTGGCTTCCTGCGCGGTATCCAGGTCGCCCGCGCCTGCCCAGTACGCACAGCTGTAGACCAGCCGCCTGCCAAGCATCGCGTGGTACAGGTCGTTGCCCAGGTCGTAGTGGCGGCGGCCCACCTCGAGGTTGCCGCCGCCGGCCTGCAGGTTGAACAGGCGCGCCTTCAGCGCATCGCCCAGTTCGCGCCAGCCGTGCACGCGTTCGTCCAGGTGCGCCTGCATCAGGTGCAGCAGGAAACCGTCCAGTGATTCCGCGTCCCATTGCCCATCCATGTAGCTTTCGCCCAGGCCGAGCGACCCGTGCGCGATCACGCGCGCATAGAAGTGCGGGTCGTGCACGTGGATGTCGTGCGGGCGGTCACCGTCGACGGTGACGCCCGCCTCGTGCAGCAACTCGATCACCCGTCGTTGCAGCCCCCCGTCCACGGTCGCCCTCCACTAGCCCTTGGCGAACAACGCGGCGTAGGCCGGGGCCACGTGCGGCACCAGCACGGCGGCCGGCACGTCCACGGTCTGGGTGCCATCCGAATACGGCCCCACCTGGTACGGCGGGAACACGAAACGCACGGCGGTGATCAGTCCGTTGGGATCGGTCATCGGCTGGAACTGGCTGAAGTTCTCGGCGCTGGCCCCGGTGCCGTCGGCAATCATGCGGCTGGCGCTGCGCAGCGATTCCTGCAGCTGGCCCGGCTCCATGTCTTCGCTGCTCAGCCGGGTCGCCACGCGCTCCTTGAGCTGGTCGGCGATGTAATCGCTGACCACGCCCCAGCCCTTGGTGTCGGCGATCAGCTTGTCGGCGGTGAGCATGGTCTGCGTTTCCGGCAGCCACACGAAACGCGCCACCAGCGGTTCGCCATGGGCACCGCCGGTGTAGCGGCTGCCATCGGCGCTGATCACCACCAGCTGCGGGGTTTCCAGCACCTTTTCGAAGCTCAGCGACAGCTCGTAGGGCATGGTCGGCTTGTCGTTGCCCAGCCCGTCCACGGCCTGCTGCAGTTCAGCGCGCGCGGCCGTGGCGTAGTCCGACAGTGCCTTGGCCAGCCCCGGGAAGCGGTTCACGTCCTGCGGGTAGCTGATGCCCACCACCGCCTGCGGGGTGTTTTCAATCACGTCACGCAGCTCCAGCGGGGCCTCGACGGCGGCCTGCGGTGCGGTGGTGTCCGGCTGCGCGGCCGTGGTGTCGGTGGTCGGCGCGACGGCGGTATCGGCCTCGCGCTTGCAGCCCGCCAGCAGCACCAGCCCCACGGCCAACGCCAGCGCGCCGGTACGCAGCGCGCGGCGGTTTCCTGCGATGTTCATTGCAATCCCCTTGTTGAAACCCAGCATGATGATCCTTCGTCCGTGAAAACAACCTGTGCCTGCTACGCCAGCAGGTCCTGGTACTCGGCGTGCCGTTCGAAGAACTGCTCGGCGTAGGCGCAGGCCGGCACGACCTTGAGTTTGTTGTCCCGCGCATAGCGCAGGGCGACCTTGGTCAGCTCCCCGGCGATGCCCCGCCCGGCAATGGCCTCGGGCACCTCGGTATGGGTGATGACCATCCGCTTCCGCTTGATCTGGTAATCCAGCAGCGCCAGGTATCCCTGGATCCGGGCCTGGAACCGGTGGCGGGCCAGATCGTGCTCCACCTCGTACGCCAATCCGGGCGGGGTGACCGAAGCCATGGGCGGTGTCTCCTGCGGCGACTGTCGCGATAGTGCGCAGCGTAGCGCCATGATCGCGTGAAGCCTGAACAGGGGCAACAGGCGACGCATTTGGTCACATCGGGACCTAAAGTCCGGCCGATTCAAGCCGATATCGGTTTCGGACAGGCCGCAAAAGCTGGCACGCGTTTTGCGACACCTGTCTGCCCCATCCGTGTCCCAAGGAGCACCACATGGACCATGCACCCGACTTCACCCAGCCCGGCGACGCCGACAGCTCGCTGCTGGAAGGCCTGTTCCAGCTGGCCCTGAACGGCCAGACCCAAGGCTCGGAATTCGACCTGATCGACCACGAGGTCTACACCCGCCTGCTCAGCACCTACGGTACCGACCAGCGTTTCGCTGCGTGAGGTTGCCGAGGGTCACGACCAACGGTCGTGACCTACCCGATTTGCCGGCACCGTATCCGATTTGCCGGCACCGTATCCGATTTGCCGGCACCGTCCCCGGCGGTAGGTCACGACCGTTGGTATGCCTGCTTGCGGCAGGCCCCCTTCGGGCCGTCGACAAGCGACGTTAGGAACGGCTACGCCGTTCCTTGCGTGACCGCCGTCCCGGTCAGCCGCCGCCCAGGCTGAAGCGCGGGTTGCTCAGCTCGCGCAGGAAGTGATCGAAGATCGCCGGGCGCATTGCCAGCATGAAGATCACGCCGAACGCCGCACCGGCCAGGTGCGCGCTGTGGTTGATGCGGTCACCGCCCTTGCGGTCCATCCAGATGCTGTAGCCCACGTAGAACGCGGCGTAGATGATCGCCGGCGCCGGGATGAAGAACACGAAGATGATGCTCCACGGGCTGATCAGGATGAAGGCGAACAGCACCGCCGACACCGCGCCCGACGCGCCCAGGCTCATGTAGTTCGGGTTCTTCTGGTTTTTCAGGTAGCTGGGCAGGATCGACACCACCAGCGCCCCCAGGTAGAACGCCGGGTACGTGAGGTAGCTGCCGGTGAGGTTGACCATCACCGACTCGATCTGGCCGCCGAAGAAGAACAGCGTGATCATGTTGAAGGCCAGGTGCGCCAGGTCCGCGTGGATGAACCCATAGGTCACCAGGCGGTCGTACTGGCGCTTGCGGTCCACGGCCGGCGGCCACAGGATCAGGCGGTCGGCCAGGGCGCGGTTCTTGAACGCCATCCACGAGACCAGGACGGTGATGGCGATCAGCAGCAGGTTGACGGGGGTCATGGCGGTACTCAGGCAGCGCGGTAGTTGTCGACCATACGATAGCGCTTGGCATACCAACCGAAGGCCAACGCCGCCACGAAGGCGAAGCCGGCGAAGAAGAACATCAGGAACGCGGCCTCGCTGAGCCCGGTGCTGGCGATCTTGTGGGTCACCGTGTCGTTGCGCACCGCCGCGTTGGACAGCAGCACCCACAGGTTGCCGATGGTGGTGGTGAGGTTCCAGAAGCTCATCACCACGCCCTTCATCGCCTGCGGTGCCTGGCTGTAGGCGAACTCCAGGCCGGTGGCCGAGACCAGCACCTCACCGAAGGTGAGCAGCGCGTACGGCAGCATCTGCCAGAAGATGGACATGACGTTGCCACCATCCATCATCACCTGGATGCCACCGACCACGATCCAGGCCAGGCCGCTGAAGGCGATGCCGGCGGTCATGCGGCGCAGCGCGGTCGGCTCGAAGCCGAAGCGGCGCAGGGCCGGGTACAGCACCAGGTTGTTGAACGGAATCAGGATCATCACCAGCAGCGGGTTCAGCGCCTGCATCTGCGAGGCGGTGAACCACGAGGGCATGGCCATCTGCTGGCCCTGCAGCACCCAGGTGGAGGCCTTCTGGTCGAACAGCGAGAAGAAGGGGGTGGTCAGCGCGAAGATCACCAGCACCCGCAGCACCGAACGCACGCCTTCCACGGCCTCGGCCGGGTGCACGGCGCGGGCGCGCTCGAGCTGGATCCAGGTACCGCCACCCACGCCGGCCAGCACCAGCACCAGCGCGATGCACAGGCAGATCACGATGCCCAGGCTGCCGACCAGACCCATCGACGCCACCGCCAGCACCATGCCCAGGATGGCCAGGGTAAGACCCGGGCGGCCCTTGCCCGGCACCTGCGCGGTCAGCGCGGTGCGCACCACGTTGCCGAACGAATGCGGGTCCTTCGGCGGCAGCGGCACCAGCACATAGCGCTTGCGGCCCAGCCAGAACACGAAGGTGGCCACGAACATCAGGATGCCCGGGATGCCGAACGCCCACTGCGGGCCCAGGTTCTTCAGCGCCAGCGGGATCAGCAGCGAGGCGAACAGCGAACCGAAGTTGATGATCCAGTAGAAGGCGTCGAAGACGA
The DNA here is from genome assembly GCF_029959395.1 of Stenotrophomonas sp. PS02300. Lineage (NCBI taxonomy): Bacteria > Pseudomonadati > Pseudomonadota > Gammaproteobacteria > Lysobacterales > Lysobacteraceae > Stenotrophomonas > Stenotrophomonas sp. PS02300. Next base: position 7,670 of record NZ_JASCOP010000088.1, on the reverse strand, counting down.
ACTTGGCCAGGTGCTTGTTGCTCTGGTCGAACTGGTCGCCCATGAACGAGGCCACCAGCGGCTTGATGCCACCGGCACCCAGCGCGATCAGGCCCAGGCCGAGGAAGAAGCCTTCGCGGCTGTTCTCGAACAGCGCCAGGCAGGCGTGGCCGGCGCAGTAGATCAGGCTGAACCACAGGATGGTGTGGTACTTGCCGAAGAACTTGTCGGCCAGCCAGCCGCCCAGCAGCGGGAAGAAGTACACGCCGATCATGAAGCTGTGCATGATGTCCTTGGCCTCGCCGGCCCGGCCATCGGCGGTGATCTCCTGCAGCAGCAGCGAGGTGATCAGGAACTGCACCAGGATGTTGCGCATCCCATAGAAGCTGAACCGCTCGCAGGCCTCATTGCCGATGATGTACGGAATCTGGCGCGGCATGCTTCCCTTGCCAGCGCTGGCGGCTGCGGTCGTGCTCATTCTATGGGGCTGTCCTGCGGGTTCAAAGGGCGCAAGGTTACCGGAAGCACCCGGGGCGCGCACGTTGCGGCCGAACGTGACAACGCCGCCGCGCAATGGCAGGCCTCTGAAATCGTTTGACGGAAGTCACGGCACGTCGACGGCCCAAGCGTAAACTTATCGTTATGCGCCTCCTCCCCACGGTTGTCGCAGGACGCTGGCACGGCTGGTTCCTGCTCCTGTTGTTGACCACCCCCACGCTGCCTGCCCATGCCCGGCAGGGCGAGGCGGCACCGCGCCTGCTCAGGATCGCCACGCTGGAGCTGCCGGCAGCCGACGAGGCCGAATGGGAGCAGCGCCGCGACCAGCTGCTGCAGGTGCTGGAAGGCCTGCAGCCGGACGTCATCGCCGTCCAGCGGGTGCTGCAGACCAAGGGCGGCAACCCTGCCTGCTGGCTGGCCACCCGCCTGCGCTACAGCTGCGACTTCGTCACCGCCGACCCGCCCAGCCAGGCGCTGCGCCATGGCAGTGCCATGCTCAGCCGGCTGCCGGTGGCCGAAGACGGGGTCACCCTGCTCCACCCGCCGGGCCGCTTCAGCGCGGCCGGCATGCTGCGGGTGAACCTGCAGGAGGAGCAGGTCAACATCTACGTGGCCCGGCTGCGCCCGGACCCGGACGAGGCGCTGGTGCGCAGGCACCAGACCAGTGACCTGATGACCTGGATCGGGGCCACCTCCGATGGCCTGCCGTCCTTGATCGCCGGCGACTTCTCGGCCGATACCGACGAACTGGTCCGCAGCTCGCCCGGCTTCCAGCCGGCGCGCAAGAACCCCGGCGAGCGCGTCGACCCGCCGTCGGCAGCCGGTGTCGCGGGCGGCCATGGCCTGGACGTGCTGTTCCAGGTAAGCCACTTCGCCGGCCAGGGCCTGCAACCGCTGAAGCTGCCCGCACTGGAAGGCACCGATATCGGCGCCCTGCGCCTGGGCATCATCGCCACCCTGCGGCTGCAGGGTGATGCGGCCGCACGTTAGCCAGCGGTAGCGACCAACGAAAAGGCCAGGCATTTCTGCCTGGCCTTCATGGTTCTCAGGTCGCCCTGTCGATCAGGCGATGGCGTCCTGGTAACGACGCTCGACTTCCTTCCAGTCGACCACGTTGAAGAACGCGCCGATGTATTCCGGGCGACGGTTCTGGTACTTCAGGTAGTACGCGTGTTCCCACACGTCCAGGCCCAGGATCGGCGTGTTGCCTTCCATCAGCGGGCTGTCCTGGTTGCCGGTGCTTTCCACCACCAGCTTCTTGTCCGGGGTGACGCTCAGCCACGCCCAGCCGCTGCCGAAACGGGTCAGAGCAGCCTTGGTGAAGGCTTCCTTGAACTTCTCGAAACCGCCCAGCTGGGCGTCGATGGCCTGGCCGACGTCGCCGGTCGGGTTGCCGCCGGCATTGGGCGCCATCACGGTCCAGAACAGGGTGTGGTTGGCGTGGCCGCCACCGTTGTTGCGCACCGGGCCCTGCAGGTTTTCCGGCAGCGACTTGAGCTTCTTGACCAGTTCCTCAACCGGCAGGTCGGCGTACTCGGTGCCTTCCAGTGCCGCGTTGACGTTGTTGATGTAGGTCTGGTGGTGCTTGGTGTGGTGGATTTCCATGGTGGCCGCATCGATATGCGGCTCAAGCGCGTCGTAGGCGTAGGACAGCTTGGGGAGGGTGTAGGCCATGTGGTTCTCCTGGTAGCTCACTCGCCCGGCGAAGACCGGGCGTTGCGAAGTCGATGATGGGGATGGCCGCCAAGCTTACCAACCCCCAGGTAAAGGAAACTTCGTCCTGCGTCGAATACATGTTACGCATCGGTGACGAATCCATCACCGGCTCGGCGGGAAGACCACGTAGTGCCACGCCCTGCGTGGCAACCACGCAGTGTTTAGCAAAGAACCAGTACAGTAAGCCTACTCGTCACGGCATACCCGCCCATGCGCAAACCCTTATTGCTGTTGCTCGCCATCGTGCTCCTGGTGGGTGGCCTGGCCGCGATCAAACTGGCCCAGCGCGCGCCGGCGCCGCAGTTCGCGCCGTCGCTGACCCAGCCAGGTGCCGACACTGCGCCGATCGACAACGCCCCGGCCAACCCCGGTGCCACCGCGCAGCGCACCCATGACGCGCTGCCCGCCTTCCTGCCTGCCGAAGCACGCCAGACCATCGTCCTGATCCAGCGCGGCGGCCCCTACCCGCACCGCCAGGACGGCGGCGTTTTCAGCAACCGCGAACAGCGCCTGCCGGATCGCCCGCGCGGCTACTACCGCGAATACACCGTGGACACGCCGGGTGCCGGCAACCGCGGCGCACGCCGCATCGTGACCGGCGGCACTCCGCCGACCGGTTGGTTCTACACCGACGACCATTACGAAACCTTCCGCAGTTTCGAGGTCCCACCTGCCGGGAGCTGGCAATGAACCACGATGGATTCGAACTGGGTCTGGACGACATCAACAATGCCGGCGTGTACTCGGTCACCAATGAAGACATTGGGCCGCTGTCGGCCGCGATGCGCGATGCCGGGCTGCGCGTGACCACGATTGACCTGCACGGGTGCAATGACAAGCGCACGCTGATCGCGCGCGTTGCCGCGCAGCTGGACTTCCCGCAGACGTTCGGGGGCAACTGGGACGCGCTGCTGGACTGCCTGCGCGATCTGTCGTGGCAGAAGGCGAACGGCTATGCACTGTTCTTCAGCGATGCCGACGGGTTGCAGGAGGACGCGGAAAAGGACTTCGACACGTTCCTCGATATCCTGGCCGACGCCAGCGAGGCATGGAGCAAACAGGACGTGCCGTTCTGGGCGTTCGTCGCGTTGAACGGGTAACCGATGATGGCGAAGCCATCATCGGCTGCCGTTGTCGTCCTGTAGTTCTTTCTTGAACGGAATGTCCGGCGGCGGGCGCGCCACCGCCGGCTGGTCCTGCATGTTCGGGTCGCTCAGGCCACAGCCGCCGCCGAACTGCAGGATCGACACCACGCAGGAAATCTTCGAGCTGGTGCCGGGAATCGGAATCTCCACGGCCTTGATGCCCTTGCGCACCCATTCGGCCAGCAGCGATTCGTTCGGCGCCCAGTACTTGTCGAACGAGGTCGGCGTGTAGTCGTACGGCGGGCGCTTGAGCCACGTACCGGACTGGGCGATGCGTTCGCGGCTCCAGCCGTCGTTCTCGCCACCGGGCGCGCCGCGCTCGCTGTCGCCGCTGCCTTCCTGCCCCGGCACGCGCACGCTGCCGTCGGCATTGAACAGGCCGTCGCCGGTGCGGCCGGTGGCCTGGTTGGCCTGCGCGCCCGTGCGCTCGCCGGCCCGGTTGCGGTCGGCGGCGCCCCAATCATCGCCCCGAGCGGGCGTGGCCCAGTTGCCGGGCGTGGGCGACGGGCGCGCGGCCGGGGCGCGGGACGGGGCGGTGCTGGACGCGGCACTGCGGCTGGGAGCGGCCTGGCTGGCCGTACTCGCCGCTGGCGTGGGCGACGGCGCGGACGCCGCAGGCGATGGGGTCGCTGCGGCCGGGGCCTGGCGTGGCGCGGCATTGGGCACCGCGCGCTCGCGCACCGCGACCTCCGGGCTGCGCCCGGGCACTGTGATCTCGCGCTGCGGCACCGGTGCGACCGTGACCGACACCGATGGCGCCGGCGTGACTTCACGTTCGCGCACCTGCAGATCACGCTGCGGCACGTTGACCTCAACCCGGGGACCGGGCACCGGCACCGGCGCCGTAGGTGCGGTGACCACGGTGACCTCGCGTTCGCGCACCGCCACGTCGCGCGTGCGCACCTGCGTTTCCACCGGGCGCACGGACGGGGTGATCGAAGGCGGCGTCGGTGTTTCCGGCACTTCCACGGTGCGCTCGCGCACCTGCGGCTCGGGCGCGTCGCGCGGAATCACCCGCACTTCGGTGCGCGGCACGCTGGTGGGCGGCACTACGAAATCGGTGGTGGCTTCGGCCACATCGGTGGCCTGGATGGGCTGTTCAACCGCCGTGGGTGCGGGGGCTGGCGGTGTCGGCACGGGTTCGGCACTGGCAGTCGGCTCCGGCGCGGATGCCGGCGGCTGCGGCGCGGTGGCCGCGGTAGCGCTCGCCGGACGGGGCTGCGAGGCGGCGGCTTCAGCCTGGGCGCTCGCGGCAGCCGCCGCTGCCGCGCTGCCTGCAGCGGCGGGCTCGCCGCCACCGCTTTCCTGCGGCGTTCCGCTGCCCAGGAATTCCACCTGGATGCGGCCGCCATCGCCGCCCTGCTCCGGCTGCACCGGCGGGCGGATCAGTGCCACCCACAGCAGCAGCAGGGCGAACATGACGTGCAGCAGCACGCTGATGACCGCCGAGGTCCAGCGCATCCAGCGCTGGTCGCGCGGGGCCGGGTCCCAGGTCTGCCAGAGCAGGCGCCGCAGCGACTGCACGAAGCCCAGCGCCGGCAGCCGGCCGGGGGAGCCCGGCAACGGGCGTTGGATCAGTTCGGCAATGACTTCGGTCGAACGGAACGGGCGCGGCAACGGGGTCAGCGCGCGCAGCCACAGGCCCCACCCGTAGGGAAGGCCAGTGGTTTTTTCAACGATGCGTTTGTCCGGCTGGCGCGCCAGCAGCCAGTCGAGGATGTCGTCAGCCCGGCGCAGTGTCACGCAGGCCGATCAGGCAGCCGTGCCGCGGGGAATGTACGGCGCGTGACCGCTGTCATGGTCCGTCGCGTCACGTACCGCGGTGATGCCGGGCACGCGGCCCATCAGGGTCTTCTCGATGCCCTGCTTGAGGGTGACGTCGGCCATGCCGCAGCCCTGGCAGCCGCCACCGAAACGCAGCAGCACCACGCCATCGGCAGACACTTCCTGCACCGCGACCTTGCCGCCGTGCGAGGCCAGCTGCGGGTTGACTTCGTTTTCCACCACCCAGCGCACGCGTTCGACCAGCGAGGCCGAATCGGCCGGGGCTTCGCCCTTGATCTTCGGCGCCTTGATGGTGAGCTGCTGGCCGCCGGTGGCATTGGTGACGATGTCGATGTCGGCGCCGTCCATCCAGCCCACGCTGTCGGACGCCACGTACAGGGTGAAGCCGTCGCAGTCCACCGCCCACTCGTCACCGAGCAGGTCGGCCGGTTCGGCGAACTCCAGCCGGGCGTCGGCGCGCGGGGTGCCGGCGTCCACGGCGCTGAGGCGCACGCCCATGCCGGGCACGGCTTCGCGCTCGATGAGCTTGCGGAAATAGGTCTGGGCAGTGTCGGAGATCTGGATCATGCGGCTATTCTAGCGGCTTACATGTTATGCGCTCATTCGGTTTATACACCGTCCGGCGCATTGTTCAGGCATACACGAGGTGGAGGATTTCATGGCCGACCTGATTCCGCTGGCGCAGGCCCGTTGCGTACCGCGCAAGGGCAGCGACCACAAGCTGGGCGAAGCCCGGATAGCCGAGCTGCTGCCGCAGGTTCCCGGCTGGGAGCTGGCCGAACAGGGCCAGGCCCTGACCCGGACCTTCCGCTTCGCCGACTACTACAAGACCATGGCGTTCGTGAATGCCCTGGCCTGGGTGGCCCACGCCGAAGACCACCACCCGGACCTGGGGGTGCATTACGACCGCGCCGTGGTGCGCTTTTCCACCCACGACGTGGGCGGGTTGAGCGAGAACGACTTCATCTGTGCAGCCAAGGCTTCGGGCCTGACGGAGTGATTTTGATGAACATTCAGATACGCGTGGCGGTGTCCGCAGCGGTGCTGGCCCTTGCCGGGTGCGGTGGATCTTCGCAGCCGGCGGCGCCGGTGGCGGCGCCTACCGAGGTGGCCGCGGTGAAGACGCCGCCGCCGGTGTACCCGATCGAGCTGGCCTGCCAGGCCATTGGCGGCACCACCACGCTGAAGGTGGTGGTGGGTACCGACGGCAAGCCCGGCCAGGTGCAGCTGGTGAGCGGCAGCGGCAACGCGCAGCTTGACGAGCAGGCGCAGAAGGCGGTGGAAGGCTGGCAGTTCAAGGCGGCCACCCGCGCCGGCCAGGCCGTGCCCACCACCATCCAGGTGCCGGTGAGCTTCAACCCGCCGCAGCCCAAGCCGGACGAGTGCTTCGCGGTGGAAGAGCGCCTGCGTCGCGGCGGCTGATCACCTCCTCCGCCAGCACACGCCAGCCCTACCCCCACCCTGATCGCACCCGTCTGCCCTGCCCGCTGCACGTCCACCCGGGCGTGGCGGAAACGGGGCGGTCGTGGTGCGTTACCCGTGTAAAGGACGCTGCGGCGCATGCTGGAAATTAGCAATGAAAACGTATGGGTCGCCCTGCTGGTGACCCTGGCTGCCGGCCTGGCCACCGGCCTGGGCAGCCTGATGGTGTTGTTCTCGCGCCGCCCCAACCCCCGCCTGCTTGCTTTTGGCCTGGCCTTCGCCGGCGGCGCGATGGTGTTCGTGTCGCTGACCGAGATCCTGACCAAGGCGATCGATTCGTTCACCCTGGCGTATGACGCGCGCGTGGGCTACGCCTACGCCACGGCGGCGTTCCTGTGCGGGGTGCTGCTGATCGTGCTGATCGATCACCTGATCCCGAATCCACACGAGAGCCTGGACAAGCAGGACCCGATGTTCCGGGAGAACAACAAGGCCTACATCAAGCGGGTGGGCCTGCTGACGGCGGTGGCGATCACCGCGCACAACTTCCCGGAGGGCCTGGCCACGTTCTTTGCGACGCTGGAGAGCCCTTCGGTGGGCATGCCGCTGGCGTTCGCGATCGCCATCCACAACATCCCCGAGGGCATCGCGATCGCGGTGCCGGTCTATTTCGCGACCCAGAACAAGTTCTATGCGTTCGGCGCCAGCCTGCTGTCGGGCCTGGCCGAGCCGATTGGTGCGGCGATCGGGTACGTGCTGTTGTCCGGGGTGCTCAACCACGCCACGTTCGGCTGGGTGTTCGGACTGATCTCCGGGGTGATGGTGTTCCTGGCGCTGGATGAGCTGCTGCCAGCGGCCAAGCGGTACGCCAAGGGTCACGAAACCGTGTACGGGCTGGTCGCCGGCATGGCAAGCCTGGCCATCAGCCTGGTGTTGTTCAAGTGGTAGACGATAGGCCGTGGTACCGGGCGTCGCCCGGCACCTTCATGCATCCGGGCGAACAGCCCGGGGCTGCGACGACCTCTGGCTAGGCGGGTCGGTGCGGGTTTGCAGGGGACGCCGTGAACCCATCCCTGGGGGCTTGGTCGCCGCATCCATGCGGCTCACACCCCTGCAAACCCGCCC
>NZ_JASCOP010000087.1:0-18311 GCF_029959395.1 Stenotrophomonas sp. PS02300 | reverse complement strand
GCCCCCCGGGCCGGGCGGGGCGAAACCCGGCGGGGTTAGCTCCTCCGCCCCCACCCCGCTTCCGGTGGCATGTTGGCGGCATGGCCAACGACTACCCCCTCCGTCCGCCGCCGCCACTGCTGGACGATGCGTGCGCGCTGTTCCTGGACGTGGACGGCACCCTCATTGAATTTGCCGAAGACCCCGAGGCAGTCACCCTGCTGCCCGAGGTGCGCGAGGCCATTGGCCGCATCAGCGACCGCCTGGAAGGTGCGGTTGCGCTGATCAGCGGGCGACCGCTGGCCCAGCTGGACCGCCTGTTCGCGCCCCTGCACCTGCCCGCCGCCGGCCTGCACGGCCACCAGGTACGTGGCCTGGGCGGTGACACCCACGCCGTCGACGGCCACACCGGCAGCGCCACTGACAGCGACACCAGCGAATGGCTGCACGCCGTGCACCAACAGGCCATGCGGTTCGCGCACGGCCACCCCGGTGTGCTGGTTGAAGACAAAGGCCGCAGCCTCGCATTGCACTGGCGCGGCGCACCGCATGCGGCGAACGAGGTTCGCGCGTTCGCCGAACGCCACATCGGCGGCAACCCCGGCTACCGGCTGCAGCCCGGCGACCACGTGGTGGAGTTCATTCCCGAAGGCAGCGACAAGGGCCGCGCGATCCGCCAGCTCATGCAGCAGCTGCCCTTCCGCGGCCGCATTCCCGTGTTCCTGGGCGACGACCTGACCGACGAATACGGCTTCGATGCCGCCAACACCCTGCATGGCTGGAGCGTGCTGGTGGGCGAGCGCGAGCCCAGCGCCGCGGTCTTCGCCCTGCCCCGTGTGCGCGACGTACACGGCTGGCTGCAGGAAAACGCTTACTGATGTACCCAGAGACCCCCACCCCATGACTGATTCCACCCTGGACCTTGGCGTTGTCGGCAACGGCAGCTTCGGTGCGTTGATCGACCGCCACGCCCGCGTTGTTTGGAGCTGCCTGCCCACCTTCGACGGCGACCCCACCTTCTGCGCGCTGCTGCAGCCCAACCAGCAGGTCGGTGGCGACTTCGCCATCGAACTGGAAGACATGGTCAGCAGCGAACAGAGCTACCTGACCAACACCGCCATCCTGCGCACCGTGCTGCACGACAAGCACGGCGGCTCGCTGGAAATCATCGATTTCGCGCCGCGCTGGCGCCAGAACGACCGTTTCTACCGGCCGGTCAGCCTGATCCGCCAGGTACGCCCGCTGGGCGGCAACCCACGCATCATCGTGCGCGCCCGCCCGCTGGCCGACTGGGGCGCGCGCGTGCCCGAGGCCACCTGGGGCAGCAACCACATCCGCTGGATCCTGCCCGACCACGTGCTGCGCCTGACCACCGACGTGCCGCTGCGCTTCGTGCGCGATGAACTGCCGTTCGTGCTCAGCCACCCCGTGCACCTGGTGCTGGGCGTGGATGAATCGCTCAACCGCTCCCTCAGCGGCTACGTGCAGGAATCGTTCCAGCGCACGCGCGACTACTGGCGCGAATGGGTGCGTTACCTGTCCATTCCGCTGGAATGGCAGGACGCGGTGATCCGCAGTGCCATCACCCTCAAGCTGTGCCAGTACGAAGACAGCGGCGCCATCATCGCCGCGATGACCACCTCCATTCCCGAGGCCCCGGGCAGCATCCGCAACTGGGATTACCGCTACTGCTGGCTGCGCGATGCCGCCTTCGTGGTGCGCGCGCTCAACCGCCTGGGCGCCACCCGCACCATGGAACAGTTCCTGGGCTACATCTTCAACCTGGCCACCGGCGATGGCAGCCTGCAGCCGCTGTACGGCATCGGCTTCGAGGCCAAGCTGGAAGAAAGCGAAGTGGCCTCGCTCGACGGCTACCGTGGCATGGGCCCGGTGCGGCGCGGCAACCTGGCCTGGGTGCAGCGCCAGCACGATGTGTACGGCAGCGTGGTGCTGGCCTCCACCCAGCTGTTCTTCGACCGCCGCCTGCAGGACCCCGGCGACGCGCACACCTTCGCGCGGCTGGAACCACTGGGCGAACAGGCCTTCGCCCTGCACGACGTGCCCGATGCCGGCCTGTGGGAATTCCGCGGCCGCACCGAAGTGCACACCTACACCAGCGCCATGTGCTGGGCGGCCTGCGACCGCCTGTGCAAGATCGCCGTGCGCCTGAAGCTGGACCACCGCGCCGAATACTGGCGCGACCGCGCCAACACCATCCATGCCCGCATCCTGCGCGAGTCCTGGAGCGAAGACCTCGGCCACTTCACCGACACCTACGGCGGCCACCGCCTGGATGCCTCGCTGCTGCTGTTGGCCGACATCGGCTTCATCGCCGCCGACGATGCACGCTTCGTCGCCACCGTCGAAGCCATCGGCCGCGATCTCAAGCACGGCAACGCGCTGTACCGCTACGTGGCCCCGGATGATTTCGGCGAGCCCGAAACCAGCTTCACCATCTGCACGTTCTGGTACATCGACGCGCTGGCCGCCATCGGCCGCCTGGACGAAGCCCGCGAGATGTTCGAAATGCTGCTCGAGCGCCGCAACCACCTGGGCCTGCTGTCCGAAGACCTCGCCTTCGACAACGGCGAAGCGTGGGGCAACTTCCCGCAGACCTATTCGCACGTGGGCCTGGTCACCGCTGCCATGCGGCTGTCGCGCAGCTGGCAGGAAGCCTCATGAGCCGCCTCGTGGTGGTCTCCAACCGCGTGGCTGCGCCCGGCGTGGCCGCACCGGGTGGGCTGGCCGTGGGCCTGCTCGCCGCGTTGAAGGAACGCGGCGGGCTGTGGTTCGGCTGGAGCGGCAAATCCGTACGCGATGACAGCGGGGAGCTGCACGAGCAGACCGAGGGTGACATCCGCTACGTCACCATGGACCTGAACAAGCGCGACGTCGACGGGTACTACAACGGCTTCGCCAACCGCACCCTGTGGCCGCTGCTGCACTTCCGGCTGGACCTGGTGGACTACGACCGCGCCACCCGCGAAACCTACCGCCGGGTCAACGCGCTGTTCGCCGAAAAGCTGGCGCCGCTGCTGCGCGAAGACGACATCGTGTGGATCCACGATTACCACCTGATTCCGCTGGCCTCGCTGCTGCGCGAGCGTGGCATCGGCTGCCGCATCGGTTTCTTCCTGCACGTGCCGATGCCCTCGGCCGACCTGCTGCAGGCCATGCCCGACCACCTGCGGCTGTTCTCCAGCCTGTATGCCTACGACCTGGTGGGCTTCCAGACCCAGCGCGACGCCGACCGCTTCCAGTCCTACGTGCGCTTGTTCGCCGGCGGCAAGGTCCTGCCCGACGGCATGCTGGAAGCGCCCGGCGGGCGCCGCTTCCGCGCCGCGGCGTTCCCGATCGGCATCGATACCGCGCACATCGAACGCCAGGCCAAGGCCGGCGCCAACAAGCCGGCCGTGCGCGACCTGCGCAACAGCCTGCGCGACCGCCAGCTGGCCATTGGCGTGGACCGGCTGGATTACTCCAAGGGCCTGCCCGAACGCTTCCAGGGCTTCGAGCGCTACCTGCAGCGCCACCCCGACCAGCGCGGCAGCCTCACCTACCTGCAGATCGCCCCGGTGTCGCGCGGCGATGTCACCGAGTACCGGCAACTGCGCAGCCAGCTCGAGCAGATCGCCGGCCACATCAACGGCGGCTTTGCCGAACCGGACTGGACCCCGCTGCGCTACGTGAACCAGAACTTCGCCCACGCCACCCTCACCGGGTTCTACCGCGCCGCCGCCGTGGGCCTGGTCACGCCACTGCGCGATGGCATGAACCTGGTGGCCAAGGAGTACGTGGCCTCGCAGGACCCGGAAAACCCCGGCGTGCTGGTGCTGTCGCTACTGGCCGGCGCGGCCGATGAGATGAAGCAGGCGCTGCTGGTGAACCCGCATGACCTGGATGGCGTGGCCGATGCCATCGCCACCGCCGCCACCATGCCGCTGCGCAAACGCGTGGAACGCTGGCAGGCAATGATGGATCACCTGCGCACCCATGACATCAACCACTGGCGCCAAAGCTATCTGGACGCGCTCGAAAACGGCTGATTGCGACATGTTGTCGGGGCATAAAACTGTCGCTTCCGGCATGAAATCGCACACCCCCTGCGCATCATCCGGCGTGATGCGCTCGTTTTAGGAGTGTGTCGTTTTCTGCACGGCCTGCGCTGTCAGGCCGGTAACCGCAGCGTGCCATTTCGATAGGCCTCCTAAATCGTCGGAATCCGCAGCCGATTCGCAACCTGCGGCCCGCGCAACTTTCATTTTTCGTTGACAGGCCGTTCCGACATTGACTCCCGCAACGCCCGTGCATGCCGCAGGGGCTGGAACCGGGAATCGGATTGATGTCACTGCTGGATCGCTTCATCGAAGACACCGCCCTGCACATGGGCCTTGGCCACCGCGCGCGCAACCTGGTGGACGTGCTGGTCGATTACATCCGCGGCCTGCCGGGCGGCATCCAGGGCCTGCGCCGTCGTTTCGATGCAGTGGGCCTGGGCAGCCGCTTCCCCGGTGATGAACGGCCCTCGCGGCTGCTGGCCAGCCAGCTGGAATGCGTGATCGGGCGGGAAGAGCTGGCCGTGCTGGCACGGCGCGCCGCCTTCCCCACCGGCATGTTCGCGGTGGTGGCCTCCGACCTGCTGCCGGGCCTGCTGGAGGTGCTGGAGCAGGAAGCCCGCAGCGCGCAGGCGCCGCATCCCGTGGCGCAGGCGGCGCCGCGCAGCCCCACCCTGCGCCTCGTACGCGGCACCGCCATGCGCGGGCTGCTGTGGGTGATGGTGGCCGGCGTGCTGCTGTGCCTGACCGGCTGGATCCACCAGAAGACCCGGGTGAGCACCGGTGCCGCGCCGGCTTACGCCGAGCAGCAGCACCCGCCGCGGCTCTCGCTGGTGAACAGCGGTGGCGTGATCGACGTACGCGGCCGGCTGCCGGGCGAGGCCGACCGCCGCCGGGTATGGAGCGCGCTGGTGGCCCAATACGGCCAGGGCGGGGTCACCGGCGACATCCTGCGCGACCCGCAGGCACAGGCCCCGCGCTGGCTGGACCGGCTGGTCAGCCTGGCCCCGGTGCTGCGCCACCCCGGGCTGTCGCTGTCGTTCACCGGCGATGCGCTGCACGTGGACATGACCCGGCTGCCGGAGGGCGACCGGATCGCGGTGTCCGATACCCTGCGCCGGGCGTTTGGCCACCTGCAGGTGAGCGGCCTGTGGGACGCGGGGCGGATCGCGCTGGCGCAGCTGCCGGCCGACCCCGCACCGCACGAACTGGTGGCCGCGTTGAACCAGGGCAAGGTCGGGTTCGAGCACAAATCGCCGGTGCTGCGCGCCGACGGCCGCGACATGCTGCGCGCCAGTGCGCAGGCCATCCTGGCCGCCGGGCCCGGCGTGCGCCTGGAAGTGGGCGGGCATACCGACAGCCTGGGCGCTGCCGAGACCAACCTGCAGCTGAGCCAGCAGCGCGCGGATGTGGTGGTGGCGGAACTGCAGGCGTTGGGGGTGCCGGCCAGTGTGCTGGAGCCGCGTGGGTATGGGGAAGAGCATCCGGTGGCCGACAACCGGTTGGACAGTGGCCGGGATCGCAATAGGCGGATCGAATACAGCGTCCTTCGGTGACCGGTCGTAGGGACACGCCATGCGTGTCCGCGCGGCATCAATCGAGAAAACGCGCCGCCTGTGCCGGCGTGGGCAGGAAACACTGCTCATGCCGGCCAAACCACCGGTACCGGTTGCGTGCCAGCGCGCGATACGCACGATCGCGCCAACCGCGCGGCACCACCCGCAGCACGTGCGCCAGCTTCCACACGCCGCCCAACCCGGCCAGGACCCGCACGATGGCATCGGTATCGCTCCACGCGCGGCCCTGCTCCACCAGCAGGAACGACAACGGGTCGTCCGGGTCCAGCCCGTGCTGCTGCAACAACGCACGCCCCTGCGCCCCCTGCATCGCCGCGAACCGGTAGCGCCCAGTGCGATCAAACCGCAACAGGAACCGCACCCAGCGGCTGCAAAGCGCGCAAACACCATCAAACACGATCACGGCCCCGGCATCGGGGCTCACGGCGAAATCCACGCCAAGGTAGCCATCCGCCCCGTCCGTCGATCCCGCCGATGCGAATAGAACCGCGCCGGCTCGGCAATCGTGCTCAGCTGCCCGCCACTGATCGCGCCCGGGTCCAGCCCGGCCGCCACCAGCCGCCGCCGCGCCAGCGCGTACAGATCCACCTTCCAATGCCCCGGACGGGTGGCCACGAACGCCTCCGCTGCCCCGACATCCAGGCCCACGAACGCGGCAAACACGTCCGCGCCGATCTCATACTCGGCCGGCCCGGCCGCCGGCCCCAGCCATGCCTGCAGCTCACCCGGCGGCGCATGCATGGCCGCCACCGTGGCTTCCAGCATGCCGTCGGCCAACCCGCGCCAGCCGGCATGGGCAGCGCCAATCTCGCTGCCATCGCGCCCAGCCAGCACCACCGGCAGGCAGTCGGCGGTCAGGATCGCCAACACCACCCCGGGCACCGAGGTCACCGCCGCATCGGCGGTGGGTTCGGCCTCAATGCCACTGGCTATGGGCGGCGCATCAAACCGCAGCACCCCGGTGCCATGCACCTGGCGCAGCCAGTGCGGTGCCGAGGGCAGCCCCAGCCCGGCCTGCAGCAGCGCGCGGTTGCGCGCCACCTGGTCCGGGTCGTCGCCGTCGGCGGCGGTGCGGTTGCCCATGTTGAACTGGTCGAACGGCGCCTTCGAACCCCCTGCGCCGTGGCGCAGGGTGGTCAGCGCATGCACCCCGGGCGCGGCCGCCCAGTCGGCGGCCAGCACCGGCAGCGGCGCGTCGTGCGACGGAACGGAAGCCGGGGGCGTGGCCATCAGCGGCGACCGCGCTCCAGCTCGGTGAAGCGCTTGGTGTCTTCACGCAGCGCGTCCAGCAGCGCCACCATGTCGGCCGGCAGCGGCGCGCTGTTGCGGATCGGCTCACCGGTGATCGGGTGGGCGAATTCCAGCGTTTCAGCATGCAGCGCCTGGCGCTTGAAGCCGCGCAGCTGCGCGACCAGGTCGTCGGTGGCGCCCTTGGGCAGCTTCAGCGCGCCGCCGTACAGCGAATCGCCCACGATGGCGTGCTTGAGGTGGGCCATGTGCACGCGGATCTGGTGGGTACGCCCGGTTTCCAGGCGGCATTCCAGCGCCGTGTGCGCGCGGAAGCGCTCACGCAGGCGGTAATGGGTCACCGCGTCCTTGCCGTCCTCGCGCACCGCCATGCGGATGCGGTCGCGCGGGTGGCGGTCGATCGGGGCATCGGCGGTACCGCCGGAGACCAGTGCGCCCACCACCACCGCCAGGTACTGGCGGTGCACGTTGCGCGCGGCCAGCTGCTCCACCAGTGCGGTCTGCGCCTGGATCGTGCGGGCCACCACCATCACCCCGCTGGTGTCCTTGTCCAGGCGGTGCACGATGCCCGCACGCGGCAGCACCGACAGGCCCGGGTCGCGGAACAGCAGCGCGTTGACCAGGGTGCCGCTGGGGTTGCCCGCGCCCGGGTGGACCACCAGGCCGACCGGCTTGTTGATCACATAAACGTGTTCATCCTCGTACAGGATGTCCAGCGGGATGTCCTCGGGCTCGGCGTGGGTCTGGGTGTCGAGCACGACATGCAGGCTGGCCACCTCGCCGCCGCGGACCGGGTCGCGCCCGCGCACGGGCTCGCCGTCCAGCAGCACGTCCCCGGACTTGATCCACTCGCTCAGCTTGGAGCGCGAGAATTCGGGGAACAGGTCGGCCAGCACGGCGTCAAAGCGCCGCCCGGCGGCGGTATCAGGCACGACGGCCTGACGGGTGGATTCGGTTTCAGAAGCGTTATCGGACATGGGGAGCACACCGCAGGAAGACAAATTGGGGGTCCCGGCAACCAGTTTCAGTCGCAGGACAGGCCACTAGGCTATCATCGACCCTTCGTATTCCAGCCGCGTCCCGCCCTGACCCCATGATCCGACGCTCTTCCCTGCTGTCCGCGCCCGTCCGCACCGCGGCCCTGATGCTGGTCCTGGCCCTCGTTTCCACCGGCTGCCACCGTGGCGCCAAGGGTGACAACCCGGAAGAAGGCCAGCCTGTCGAAACGATCTACGACAAGAGCCACGGCCTGATGCAGAAGGGCAACTGGAGTGGCGCCGAAGCCACCTTCCGCCGCCTGATCGCCCAGTACCCGTACGGCCCGTACACCGAGCAGGCGATGATCGAAACCGCCTACGCCCAGTACAAGGCCGGCAAGCACGATGACGCGGTGTCGAGCATCGACCGCTTCATCCGTACCTACCCGACCCACCGCAACATCGCCTACATGTACTACCTGCGTGGCCTGGCCAACAGCAACCGCAACACGGTGTTCCTGCGCCGCGTGTGGTCGCTGGACCCGAGCCGCCGCGACCTGTCCACCCCGCGCCAGGCCTACGCCGACTTCAACATCGTGGTCGAGCGTTACCCCAACAGCCGTTACGCTGCCGATGCGCGCCAGCGCATGCTGGAACTGCGCGACGTGTTCGCCCAGCACGAGCTGGACAACGCCCTGTACTACCTGCGCCGCGAAGCCTGGGTATCGGCTGCCGGCCGTGCCAACTACCTGCTGGACACCTACCCGCAGAGCAACTTCCAGTACGACGCCGTGGCTGCCCTGGGCGAGGCTTACACCCACCTGGGCAACAAGACCCTGGCCGACGATGCCCGCCGCGTGCTGGAACTGAACCAGCCCGAGCACCCGTGGCTGCAGGGCAACTGGCCGAAGTACCCGTGGATGATCCGCAAGCTGAACCCGTTCGCCGGCGAGAAGTCCGCCAGCACCGGCCAGCGCAACGCCACGATGAACCGCCGCTGATACCAGCGCGGTGCAGAAAAGAAAAAGGGTCCCTTGCGGGGCCCTTTTTTCTTATCGCGGGCCGTCCTCCGTTCGCGTGGGGACCGGCGTAATCCTGCCATTCGCACCCAGCTCGGTAGACCACGCCGCCATCGCGACCCGACGCACATCCGGCGCCCGCATCGCACCGTTGTAGTCCGGCTTGGGTTCGGCCTGGCGAACGATGAGGCCCGCCACAGCCAATACCTGAAAACGCCCCACGGCGTAATCTGCCGGCGGGATCACGGCAGGTGCCTGCAGCGCTGGCCGATTGCTGATCAGGGCCGGCGTGGGCCGGAAAGCAAATGCCGATTCGCTGCGCTGGGCCGACGGCGCGGGAACGTGGATGGGATTGTGATCAATGCGCATGCGCATAAGCTCCGAGGGAAAGATCCCGCGACTCTACCCATCCCCCATAGGCGCGCTTCCGCGTTTCGCTCAGCCCTTATAGCCGTTGCTGATCGGGTAGCGGCGCTCGCGGCCGAACGCGCGGCGCGAAACCTTCGGGCCGGGGGCGGCCTGGTGGCGCTTCCACTCGCTGGTGCGCACCAGGCGCAGCACGCGGTCCACCACCTCGGCGGCGTACCCTGCCCCCACGATCTCCTCGCGTGACTGCTCCTGGTCCACATAGCGGTACAGGATGCCGTCCAGCACGTCGTAGGCCGGCAGCGAATCCTGGTCGGTCTGGTTGGCGCGCAGCTCGGCCGACGGCGGCCGGGCGATCACCGCCGGCGGAATCACCGGCGCCCCGCCCACCGTGTTGCGCCACTTGGACAGGCCGAACACCTCGGTCTTGTACAGGTCCTTCAGCGGCGCGTAGCCACCGCACATGTCGCCGTAGATGGTGGCGTAGCCCACCGCGTATTCGCTCTTGTTGCCGGTGGTGAGCAACAGCCCGCCGAACTTGTTGGACAGCGCCATCAGGATCACGCCGCGCGCGCGCGACTGCAGGTTCTCCTCGGTCACATCTGCAGCCTGCCCTTCGAACATCGGCCCCAGCGCGGTCATCAGGCCTTCGAACACCGGCTCGATCGAGACCGCTTCCAGCTTCACCCCCAGCGCGCGGCACTGCTCGGCGGCCAGGTCGTTGGACATATCGGCGGTGTAGCGCGACGGCAGCCGCACGGCGGTGACGTTGTCCGCGCCCAGCGCATCCACCGCCATCGCCAGCACCAGCGCCGAATCGATGCCGCCGGACAAACCCAGCCACACCTTCTTGAAGCCGTTCTTGCCGCAGTAATCGCGGATGCCACGGGTTACCGCTCGCCAGGCCAGCGCATCCATGCTCTCGTCGCCATCGTCCATCCACTCGCGCGGCAGGAAGCGGCGGCTTTCGGCGTCGTAATCCACCACCAGCCACTGGTCGGTGAAGGCCGCTGCGGCCGGGTGCACGGTGCCATCGCCATCGGCCACCACCGAGGCGCCATCGAAGGTGAGCGCATCCTGCCCGCCCACCATGTTGAGGTACAGCAGCGCCGCGCCGGTTTCGCGGGTGCGCTCGGCCAGCAGCGCATCGCGCTGGGCGTGCTTGCCGCGCTCGTAGGGCGAGGCATTGGGTACCACCACCAGTTCCGCACCCTGGCGCACGGTGTCGGCCAGCGGCTCGGGGAACCACAGGTCTTCGCAGACCAGCACGCCCACCGGCACGCCCTTCAGCTCGAACACGCAGCTGCCGCCATCCGGGTCCACATCGAAGTAGCGGCGCTCATCGAACACCGCGTAGTTGGGCAGTTCGCGCTTGCGGTAGGTGTGCAGCACCTGGCCATCGCGCAGCACGCTGGCCGCGTTGTAGACCACCGCACCGGTGGCCTCGGGCCAGCCGACCACGGCGGTGATGCCCTGGGTACTTTCGGCGATGCGGGCAAGTGCCTGCTGGCAGTCGTACAGGAAGCGCGGGCGCAGCAGCAGGTCTTCGGGCGGGTAGCCGCTGATGGCCAGTTCGGGGAACACCACCAATTCGGCGCCGAACTCATCGCGCGCCTCGGCGATCATCGCGATGATGTTGTCGGTGTTCTGCGCGACCGCGCCCACCGGAAAATCGAACTGGGCCATCGCGATGCGGATCGACGTCATGGGGTGAAGCCTGTGGTTGCGATACCCCATTGTAGCGCCGGTGGTTTGCCGCACCACAAAAGCAGAAAAGCCGCCCCGGTGGGACGGCTTTTCCTTTGCCGACCAACAGTCGGCGCTACGCGTTGTCGGCCGCGTTGCGGCCGGCGCGGTTACTTCACCAGCTTGGCGATGGCGGCGCCCAGGTCGCCCGGCGAGCGGACGGTGACCACACCGGCAGCTTCCATGGCGGCGAACTTGCCTTCGGCAGTGCCCTTGCCGCCCGATGCGATCGCACCGGCGTGGCCCATGCGCTTGCCGGCCGGAGCCGAAGCGCCCGCGATGAAGCCCACAACCGGCTTCTTCACGAACTGCTTGATGTACTCAGCGCCTGCTTCCTCGGCGTCGCCGCCGATTTCGCCGACCATGATGATGCCTTCGGTCTGCGGGTCTTCGTTGAACAGCTTGAGGCAGTCAACGAAGTTCAGGCCGTTGATCGGGTCGCCACCGATACCGATGCAGGTCGACTGGCCCAGGCCCACTTCCGTGGTCTGCTTGACCGCTTCATAGGTCAGGGTGCCCGAACGGGACACGATGCCGATCTTGCCCGGCTTGTGGATGTGGCCCGGCATGATGCCGATCTTGCACTCGCCCGGGGTGATCACGCCGGGGCAGTTCGGCCCGATCAGCACGGTGTCCGGGTGCGAACGGGTCAGCACGTTCTTCACGCGCAGCATGTCCAGCACCGGAATGCCTTCGGTGATGCACACGATGACCTTGATGCCGGCAGCCGCAGCTTCCAGGATCGCATCAGCCGCGTACGGCGGCGGCACGTAGATGACCGAGGCGTTGGCGCCGGTGCTCTGCACGGCGTCGGCAACGGTGTTGAAGACCGGCAGGTCGATGTGGGTCGTGCCGCCCTTGCCCGGGGTCACGCCGCCAACAACCTGGGTGCCGTACTCGATCATCTGAGTGGCGTGGAAGGTACCCTGCTGGCCGGTGAAGCCCTGCACGATCACCTTGGTGTTCTTGTTAATCAAAACGGACATTGGATTTCCTTCGGTGTCGGATCAGGCGGCGTTCTTGACAGCTTCAACGACCTTCTTGGCACCGTCGTTGATGTTGTCGGCCGGGATGATGGCCATGCCGCTGTCACGCAGCAGCTGCTTGCCTTCTTCCACGTTGGTGCCTTCCAGGCGCACCACGACCGGAACCTTGACGCCCACTTCCTTCACAGCGGCGATGATGCCTTCGGCAATCATGTCGCAGCGGACGATGCCGCCGAAGATGTTGACGAAGATGCCTTCGACCTTGTCCGAAGACAGGATCAGCTTGAACGCTTCGATGACGCGCTGCTTGTTCGCACCGCCGCCCACGTCCAGGAAGTTCGCCGGCTCGCCGCCGTTGAGCTTGATGACGTCCATGGTGGCCATGGCCAGGCCGGCGCCGTTCACCATGCAGCCGATGTTGCCGTCCATGGTGACGTAGTTGATGTCCAGCTCCGAAGCGGTCACTTCGGTTTCGTCTTCCTGGGTCTTGTCGCGCATGGCGACCAGGGCCTTCTGACGGAACGCGGCGTTGTCGTCGCTGTCGAACTTGCCGTCCAGCGCGTACAGGTTGCCGTCGTCCAGGATGGCCAGCGGGTTGATTTCAACCAGCGCCAGGTCCTTTTCGTTGAACAGCTTGTACAGGTTCACCATGATGCTGGCGAACTGGCCGGCCTGCTTGGCGGTCAGGCCGAGCTTGAAGCCGAAATCGCGGCCGTGGTAACCCTGCACGCCTTCAACGAAATCAACGTTGAGCGAGTGGATCAGCTCCGGGGTTTCAGCAGCAACCTGCTCGATCTCCACGCCGCCTTCCGAAGAAGCGATGTAGGTGATGGTCTTGGTGCCACGGTCAACCAGCACCGACAGGTACAGCTCCTTGACGATCTCACCGGCGGTGGTCACCAGCACCAGGTTGACCGGCAGTTCAACGCCTGCGGTCTGGTAGGTGGCCATCTTGGTGCCGAGCATCTTGGCCGCAGCGGCCTTGACGTCATCGGTGGTCTTGCAGAACTTGACGCCGCCAGCCTTGCCGCGACCGCCCGCATGGATCTGCGCCTTCACCATCCAGGGGCCCTGGCCCAGGGAGTTGGCAGCTGCGACGGCTTCATCGGGGGTTGCCGCGACCTTGCCGGCCGGGACGGGAATGCCGTACTCGGCAAGCAGCTGTTTTGACTGGTATTCGTGGAAATTCATGCGTCACCGTGGGAATAGGAACGACCGCACGCACGGACCGCGGCGGGCCCACTATTGTGGACGACCCGGCGGCGCGGCGCAAAGAAACCGGGCCCCCGGCGTGAAGAAGGGGAGATTTCCACCTTCATTCAGGCAGTTGCGCCGGGGCCGCCCCCCCGGGGGTGGGTCGGGAATGGTCAAAATGCGCGGTTCGGGGCCCAAAGCTATGCCTATACTGGGCCCAGCCAGAAGGGGAGTTCCGGCGTGTCACCCAGTGCTTCATTGATCGACCGCATCGAGTCCATGCCGAAGCGGGAGCTGTACTTTTTCGCCCTCTACCGGGTCCTGATCGCAGCGGTCATCGCCGCCCTGCTGTTCAGCCCATTGAGCGCGATGGTGGGCGAATCCACCCACCCGCAGCTGGCCGCCGTGGTCAGCGGCAGCTACCTGGCGCTCTCGCTGCTGATCCTGATGGCCGGCCGCAGCGAGCGCTGGCTGCGCCCCATCGTGGTGGGCAGCGTGCTCATCGACATTATCGCCACCGTGCTGCTGGCCCACGCCCTGCCCGGCGCCAGCGCCGGCCTGTCCATGGCCCTGCTGTTCAACATCGCCGCCGCCGCCACCCTGCTGCCGCTCTCGCTGGGCCTGGGCCTGGCCCTGGCCGCCGCCGCAGCCACCGCCGGCGAATACACCTGGAACCTGCTGGAAACCGGCGAGCCCAACCGCACCCTGGCCGAGCTGGCCATGTTCATCACCAGCTTCCTGGCCCTGGCGTTCGTGAGCTACCAGGTGGGCAACCGCGCCCGCCGCAACCAGCAGCTGGCCAATCAGCGCGGCGCGGAGGTGGCCAACCTGTTCGAGATCAACGAACTGATCATCCGCCGCATGCGCACCGGCGTGCTGGTGGTGGACGGGGCCAACCGCATCACCCTGGCCAACGAAGCGGCCTCCACGCTGATCGGCGACAACGAAGGCAACAGCGGCAGCGGCCTGCTGGAACTGGGCAGCGCCGCGCCCGACCTCAGCCGCCGCCTGCTGCGCTGGCGCAACGGCTGGACCAACGAAGAAACGCCCCTGCAGCTCTCGCCCGACCAGCCCGAAGTGCAGCCCCGCTTCGCCCGCCTGCTGGCCGGCAGCGACCTCACCCTGGTGTTCCTGGACGATTCCACCGTGGTCTCGCGCCGCGCCGAATCGCTCACCCTCTCGGCCATGGGCCGATTCTCGGCCAGCCTGGCCCATGAGATCCGCAACCCGCTGGCGGCCATCAACTACGCCGCCCAGCTGCTGGAAGAATCCACCGTCATTGGCGATACCGACCGCCGCCTGCTGCAGATCATCCACCAGCAGTGCCAGCGCACCAACGGCATCGTGGAAAGCGTGCTCGGCCTGGCCCGGCGCGAGCGGGCCAACCCGGAAAACCTGGACCTGGCCGCCTTCGTGCGCCGCTTCGTGCTGGAGTACAAGCAGAGCCTCACGCTGGAAACCGACAGCATCGAGCCGATCATCAGCGAAAGCTCGGTGCATGGCCTGGTGGACCCGCGCCACCTGCACCAGATCCTCACCGTGCTGGTGCACAACGCCTTGAAGTACGGCCGCACCGGGCAGGACCCGGCCCGCGTACGCCTGCGTGTGGCCCGCCAGGACCGCAACGCGGTGATCGACGTGATGGACCGTGGCCCGGGCATTCCCGAATCGGTGGCCAGCCAGCTGTTCCGCCCGTTCTACACCACTTCCGAACATGGCACCGGGCTGGGCCTGTATATCGCCCGCGAACTGTGCAAGGCCAACCAGGCCAACCTGGAGTATGTGTCGGTGCCGGCCGGCGGCGCCTGCTTCCGGCTGGTACTGCCCGGCCCGCACACCATGCTGCCGCAATGACGCGCTACCCTGCAGGCGTCAATAGTTTGTCGTTTTCAACCGCACTCGGCTATCTTTCCCCCATATGAACGAAAACCGCAGCGCCCTCGTCGTCGACGACGAACGCGACATCCGCGAACTGCTGGTACTGACCCTGGGCCGCATGGGCCTGCGCATCAGCACCGCGGCCAACCTCGCCGAAGCGCGCGAGCTGCTGGCCAGCAACCCGTACGACCTGTGCATCACCGACATGCGGCTGCCTGATGGCAACGGCATCGAGCTGGTCACCGAAATCGCCCAGCACTATCCGCGCACCCCGGTGGCGATGATCACCGCGTTCGGCAGCATGGACCTGGCGGTGGAAGCGTTGAAGGCCGGCGCGTTCGATTTCGTCAGCAAGCCGGTGGACATCTCGGTGCTGCGCGGGCTGGTCAAGCACGCGCTGGAACTCAACAACACCGAACGCCCTGCCCCGCCGCCGCTGACCAGCGATACCACCGCGCGGTTGCTTGGCGACTCCCAGGCGATGGATGGCCTGCGCGCCACCATCACCAAGGTGGCCCGCAGCCAGGCGCCGGTGTACATCCTGGGCGAATCGGGCGTGGGCAAGGAGCTGGTGGCCCGCACCATCCACGGCGAGAGCGCGCGCGCGGCCGGCCCGTTCGTGCCGGTGAACTGCGGTGCCATTCCATCGGAACTGATGGAAAGCGAATTCTTCGGGCACAAGAAGGGCAGCTTCAGCGGCGCCCATGCCGACAAGCCGGGCCTGTTCCAGGCTGCGCACGGCGGCACGCTGTTCCTGGACGAAGTGGCCGAACTGCCGCTGCAGATGCAGGTGAAGCTGCTGCGTGCGATCCAGGAAAAATCGATCCGCCCGGTGGGTTCTGCCACCGAAGTGCCGGTGGATGTGCGCATTCTTTCTGCCACGCACAAGGATCTGGGCGATCTGGTGGAAGACGGGCGGTTCCGCCACGATCTGTATTACCGCATCAACGTGATTGAACTGCGCGTGCCGCCGCTGCGCGAGCGCCGTAGTGATCTGCCGCAGCTGGCGGCATCGATCCTGGCCCGGTTGGCCCGTACGCATGGGCGGCCTACGCCGCTGCTGGCGCCGTCGGCGCTGGAAGCCATGGGCACGTATCACTTCCCGGGCAACGTGCGCGAACTGGAGAACATCCTGGAGCGTGCATTGGCGCTGGCCGAGGGTGACACCATCGGGGCGAGCGACCTGCGGTTGCCGCAGCAGGGTGCGCCGC
The DNA here is from genome assembly GCF_029959395.1 of Stenotrophomonas sp. PS02300. Lineage (NCBI taxonomy): Bacteria > Pseudomonadati > Pseudomonadota > Gammaproteobacteria > Lysobacterales > Lysobacteraceae > Stenotrophomonas > Stenotrophomonas sp. PS02300. The sequence goes on along the minus strand of NZ_JASCOP010000087.1, from coordinate 2,075 downwards.
GTCATGGTGGCGGCCTGGTGGCGCCGCATGAAGAAGCGGTGGTGGATCTGCCGGCGGGTAACGGCGCGCTGCCTTCCTACATCGAGCAGATGGAACGCACCGCGATCCAGAAGGCGCTGGAAGAGAACCGCTGGAACAAGACGCGCACTGCTGCGCAGCTGGGCATCACGTTCCGCGCGTTGCGCTACAAGCTGAAAAAGCTGGGAATGGACTAAAGGCAGGTCCTGTTTACTCGTAGAGCCACGCCCTGCGTGGCTGCGACGCGCCGACCAACCCAACCGCCCACGGGTCCGATTCACCCGGCATCCCGCTGGACACGCATGGCGTGTCGCTACCCATCCTGCCTGCGGCCCGCACCGCGCTGGACACGCATGGCGTGTCACTACCGATCACCTCTACGCCGCCACCTCGCAGTGTCGCAACAGGCACAAACCCGCGTAGCGACACGCCACGCGTGTCCCACGTAACGCCAAGACACACTGTCGCCAACACCCCAACAAAACCGCACCGCCGTCGCACTACGGCTCCAACCCGAGCCGCTAGCGACAACCTGTTGGCATCGCCTATCAAACCCGGCAAAACCAACAGACACAATCGATTGGCGACGGAACTCACCAACCCGCATGGTGTGCCACGGAGCTTCGAATCTCCTAGATCAGTCAAAATTTTGGACGTCCCATGTCGGGAGGGTGGCTAATACAAGACCCCTCAACCGGGGAAATACGCCCGCCGTATGACTGATCGCGGATTCGAACCTCCCGGCTCCCTTGCCCTACCGGCAAGGGAGATTTCCCCTCGGAGGCTCCCCCATGCGCTCGCCACGCAACACCCCCCTCTTCCCCGAACTACACCTACCCACGGCCGACCACCCGCGCCACTACACCGTGCGCGCACACACCTACGCCTGGATGGACACCTTCAACGGCGGCACGGTCCCGTGCCTGTCAATACACGGCCGTTGGCTGGAGAGCGCCGGCTTCAAGGTCGGCGCAAGCGTAAGCATCGAAGCAACCCAGGGCCAGCTGATCGTGACCTTGATCGAGTACCCCGAAGAAGCGCGCCGAAGCACCTCCACGGCCTTCGAGAAACACGTCGCCAAGCTGGGCCGCACCACCCCGGACAGCCGAATCATCGTCGAGCACCCCGGCTGGCTGGTGCGCGAACTCATCCTGGCCCCGATGGGCGCCTCCACCCTGGACTTCGCCCACGCCATCGGCGTATCGCAGGACTTCGCCGAATGCTTCCTCGCCGGCGACCAGGACGTGGATCTCGATCTAGCCCAGCGTCTTGGGCCGTTCTGTCGAACCTCTCAAGGCTTGTGGCTGGACCTGCAACTCAAGCACCGCTTGATCCGCTGATAGTATCAAAGCCGTAGAGCCACGCCCTGCGTGGCTGAAGCGATCAAAGTGGCGTCGCGCAGTACACGCCCCTTACTTGATGTACTGCTTCAGCACTAGATCCACTCAGTTCACACACGCCCAAAGACTAAGACTTCCGGCCACGTCGTCTCTTACGTGCGACACCATCTCTGGAAACCCGGCGCCGAGACACATTGATGAATAGGGCGAACCCGATTCCAGAGGCGAACCATAGACCACCAATCAACCAGTTCGCTGCAGTCTCGCCCAGCAATACATTCAATGATTCATTCAACTGGCACTCCGTTCGACATGGAACAGCACCTGACGTGAGCCCGAACGCAACCGCAGCGCCATAAGCACCGAATAACAGCCCGAGCAGCGTCCCAAAGATTCGAACAAACGGGCGCATCATCGTCACTTGAGGAAGTCCGTGATCATTTGAATTACATCGAGCCGCCCAGCTTTGGGCTCGTTGTTAGCAGGTTGATCAATATGGTACGGCTGCAGACAAGTACATCCCCTTGCGTGCACCTCCGCAACCGTTGGATTAGACGGCGTCCAGTTGGTAATGATCTCGCTATTGATTGAACACTCCATTGGGTCGCCTCGACATAGGGCAGCTGCACAGTACTGTGTATAGCCCAATCCACTCATAAGCCCCGCCCCGGGGCGGGGGGGGGGGGGGGGGGGGGGGGGGGGGGGGGGGGGGGGGGG
>NZ_JASCOP010000086.1:0-18415 GCF_029959395.1 Stenotrophomonas sp. PS02300 | reverse complement strand
GAAAAAGGCCACCCAATGGGTGGCCTTTTTCGCGTGTCTGGCGGAGAGGGGGGGATTCGAACCCCCGAGGCGCTATAAACGCCTGCCTGATTTCGAGTCAGGTACATTCAACCGCTCTGCCACCTCTCCAGATGGTCCCCGGCGAACCGGGGAGCGAATAATACGGTCAGGAGCCGCCGACGGCAAGCCATTCCCGCGCTTCCGATGAATTTCTTCTGTATCGATGCCTTGCCGGATGTCCGCAGGGCCGCGATCATGCCGTTATCCCTCAGCAATACACTCCTGGCCTGCGCACCTCCATGATCGAATTCGGACACCTGACCCACCCTGGCCTGCGCCGTGACCTCAACGAGGACACCTACTACGGGGACGGGGAGCTGGCACTGTGGCTGGTGGCCGATGGCATGGGCGGGCACGCCTGTGGCGAGGTGGCCAGCGCGCTGGCGCGCGAGACCATCGTGCGCGAGATCCGCCAGGGCGCCACGCTGGCGCATGCGATCCGGGTGGCCGACGAGGAAATCATCCGCACCTCGCGCCGCCGCAACGACAGCCTGCCGATGGGCACCACGGTGGTGGCCGCCCGGGTCCAGGGCAACCGCTATGAAGTGGCCTGGGTCGGCGACAGCCGCGCCTACCTGTGGCGCGACGGCAAGCTGGCGCAGCTGAGCCAGGACCACAGCGTGGTGCAGGAAATGGTGGCGCAGGGCAACCTGACCGCGGAGGAAGCGCGCGCCCACCCGCACCGCAACGTGGTGACCCAGGCGCTGGGGGTGACCGACCCGGCCCACCTGAACGTGGCGACCACCGCCGGCGAGCTGCGCCCGGGCATGCAGCTGCTGCTGTGCAGCGACGGGCTGACCGAGGAAGTGGAAGACACCGGCATCGCCCGCACCCTGGCCTACGACGACGCCAGCGCGCAGGAATGCGTGGATACGCTGGTGGCGGCGGCGCTGGATGGCGGTGGTTCGGACAACATCACGGTGATTCTGGTGCGTTGCCATTGATTCAAGCGTGTCACGACCAACGGTCGTGACCTACCGCGGTGGCTATGCCACCGCCTCTTCCACCTTCGGGCCATCCCAGATGGCATGGCCGGCCTTCTTGCGCAGCTTGGCCAGGCGCGCTTCGTGCGCCTCCCGTTCCGAGGCCGTTGCCACCACGCGCGGGCGCGGCAGCAGGCGGCTGGTGTCGAAGGCCTGGGCGTGTGCGGTACCCGGACGAGCGTCATCGGCCGAACCAAAGCCGATTTCCTCCTGGCCGGAGGTCAGTGCGATGTACACATCGCCCAGGATCTGCGCATCGAGCAGGCCGCCGTGCAGCTGGCGGTGCGCGTTGTCCACGCCCAGCCGCTTGCACAGCGCATCCAGCGAGTTGCGCTGGCCCGGATAGCGCTCGCGCGCCATCTTCAGCGTATCGATCACCGTACAGCGGTCGGTGATCTTGCCGTACTGGTCGCCCAGCAACGACAGCTCGTAATCCAGGAAGCCCAGATCGAACGCAGCGTTGTGGATGATCAGCTCGGCGCCGTCGATGTAGGCCAGGAATTCTTCGGCCACCTGCGCGAACACCGGCTTGTCGGCCAGGAACTCCAGGGTCAGCCCGGTGACTTCCTGCGCACCCTGTTCGAACTCGCAGTCCGGCTTGAGGTACTGGTGGAAGTTGTTGCCGCTCGGGCGGCGCTCCAGCAGCTCCACGCAGCCGATTTCGACGATGCGGTTGCCCTTGCGCCATTCCAGGCCGGTGGTTTCGGTATCGAGGATGATCTGACGCATGGGCTTAGTGTACCGGGCCGGCGGCACGGATCCGGATCGCGGCGTCGCGCGCCAGCGTATCCACCCGCTCGTTGTCCGGATCGCCGGAATGGCCCTTCACCCAACGCCAGTCGATGCTGTGCTTCTGGGTGGCGGCATGCAGCCGCTCCCACAGGTCGCGGTTCTTGACCGGGTCGCCGCCGGCGGTCTTCCAGTTCTTGCGGATCCAGCCCGGCAGCCACTGGGTCAGGCCCTGGCGCACGTACTGCGAATCGGTGAACAGCACGATCTCGCACGGCTCGGTCAGCGCTTCCAGGCCGGAGATGGCCGCCATCAGCTCCATCCGATTGTTGGTGGTGTGCGCTTCGCCGCCACTCAGCTCACGCTCGTGGCCCTTGTAGCGCATCAACGCGGCCCAGCCGCCGGGACCGGGGTTGCCAAGGCAGGAGCCGTCGGTGTGGATTTCAATGGTTTTCAATACAACTCCAGATCAGGTCGCCACGGTGCCGTGCCAACGGCGTACCGGCAGTGGCGTAGGTCCTGGCAGGGCCAGGGTGCGTTTTTCGGCGGTGAACAGGCAGGCCGCGCGCAGGGCGGCGATGCTGCCGCGCTCGGGCGCGCGGTCGCGCCACATCGGGCCCAGCCAGGCCAGCTCGTCGCAGGCCAGCCCGGCCCGCTCCAGGGTGTGGCGCAGCCGCTGCGGCGTGCGCACCACCAGCCCGTGCCGGCGCCACTGGCTGCGGTACGGGCTGAACGGATTGAGCGTGGACAGCCACAGCCGCCCGCCGGGCATCAGCACCCGCGCGCATTCGCCGATCAGCTGTTCGGCGTCGCGGGCGGTCACGTGCTGCAGCACGATGGCGTTGAGGCTCTCATCCTGGAACGGCAGCGGCAGCGCGCAGGTGACGTCGCCGGTGTAGCCGCCGGCGCTGCGGTGCAGGCGCACGCCCTGCCCCGGCAACGCGGCATCCTCCAGCCACGCCGGGGTCGGCGCGATCCACAACCAGGGGTTCAGCGGGTGCGAGGCCAGCACCGGTTCCAGGGCCTTGCGCTCGAGCTCACGCAGCGCCTGCGCCGGTTCAGTATCAAACCAGGATGCGACGGAAGCTTGACGGGGGCTCGGCGCGGCGGGCATGGTCCAATTCTATGCGACTGACTGCCCTACCCGCATTCGCGGACAACTACATCTGGGCGCTGGTCGCCGACGACGGCCGCGCGATCGTGGTCGACCCCGGCCAGGCCGCCCCCGTGCTGGCCGCCGCAGCGCAGCAGAACTGGCGCCCGCACACGGTCCTGCTCACCCACCACCATGACGACCACATCGGCGGCGTGGCGGAGCTGCAGGCCCGGTTTCCGGGGCTGGAGGTGATCGCCCCGGACGATCCGCGCATTCCCGGCGCCACCCGCCGGGTGGGTGAAGGTGAACGCATTCAGGCATTGGGGCTGGAGTTGGACGTAGTATCCGTGCCCGGACACACCCGGTCGCATGTCGCATTTCACAGCGCTGAACATCTTTTCAGTGGCGATGCGCTGTTCAGCCTGGGCTGTGGCCGGATGTTCGAAGGTACGCCACCCCAGCTTCTGGCTTCCCTGCACAAGCTGGCGTCCCTGCCGCCGCACCTGTTGTTGTGCTGCGGCCATGAGTACACCGTGTCAAATGCCGTCTTCGCGCGGCATGTCGACCCCGCCAACGCCGCGCTCGCGCGACGCCAAGAGGAGGCACTGGCCATGCGCCGCGATGAACGCCCCACGCTGCCCGTTACGTTGGCAAGCGAGCTGGAATGCAACCCGTTCCTGCGAACCGATACACCCGCTGTCCGCGCTGCTGTCAGCCAGCACCTCGGTCTTCCCGTCACCGATGAAGTCGATGTCCTGGCAGGTCTGCGGGGCTGGAAAGACGGATTCCGAACATGAGTCGGCGATGGTTGCCGCTCGCGGCAGGCCTGGCGATCGCCATCACGGGCACCGCGGGCGCCCAGTCGTTGAGTGCGGGGATGTCGCAGAACGTGGCCGGCTTGTCGCAGTTGCCGCTGGACGGCGCTGCCCTGCCCCCCGCCTCGGTCCGCAATGGCCAGGACATCTTCGCCAGCTTCCGCGATGGCCTGGCCGAGCCGACCTGCGATGTCGAGGCCACCAGCCCGCGCTGGCAAAAGCAGTTCGCCCACGCGCCCTCGCGCCTGGCCAACCAGGATGACGATGCGCTGGTGCTGTTCGGCTATGTGGTCGAAGAGCTGCGCGCGGCCAACCTGCCCACCGAATTCGCGTTGATCCCGTTCGTGGAAAGCGGCTACCGGCCCAACGCGCGCAATGGCGCCGGCCCGGCCGGGCTGTGGCAGTTCATCGCCTCCACCGCCAAAAACCACCGCGTGCAGATGACCAGCGGCTACGACGGCCGGCTGTCGGCGGCCGATTCCACCCAGGCCGCGGTGCGCTACCTCAAGACCCTGCATGGGATGTTCGGCGGCGACTGGCGCCTGGCCACCATGGCCTACAACGCCGGCGAGTACCGGGTGCTGCAGTCGCTGCGCAAGGCCGGCATGAACGCGCAGAACGCGCGCCCGGCCGAACTGCCGGGGCTGTCGCCGGTGACCTATGCGTACGTGGAGAAGCTGCACGCGCTGGCCTGCGTGCTGGAAGACGCTGAAACCACCCCGACCGTGATGGCGTCGCTGGACCGCACCGTGCCCGTGCTGAAGGGCCACACCCTGCCGGCCGGCACCAGCGTGCAGCAGTGGGCCGCACAGCGCTCGCTGGACCCGGCGCGCATCGCCCGGCTCAATCCGGCCCTGGCCAGCGGCAAGGGCCGCCCCAGCGGCCAGGTGACCGTGCTGGCCCCGGCCACCCACGCGCCGGTGGATCCCTCGGTGATGCTGGCCAAGGCCGATGCCCCCGTCACGGACACGGTCAGCCCGCGTACGGAGACCCAGGTGGCCAGCCGCAGCGTGGCCAGCGCGGACCGCCCGAAGGCGCGCCGCCACACCGTGCGCAACGGCGAGTCGGCCTGGACGATCGCCAAGCGCTACGGGATGCCGCTGAAGGCGCTGCTGTCGTTGAACAACCTGAGCGGCAGCAGCGTGCTCAAGCCCGGTGCGGTGTTGCGCGTCGAGGATTGAGCCGGTTCGGTCGAGGAACAAAAAAAGGCCCGGCATTGCCGGGCCTTTTTCGTATGACGCCAGCGAACCCTCAGAGGTTCGCTTCTTCGACCTGCACCTTGTAGTGCTTGCGCATGGCCTGGATGAAGGCCTTGGCCGAAGCCATGCCGTCGACCTGGTCCAGCTGGTCCTTGAACTGCTGCTTCTGCTCGGCCGGGACTTCGGCGAGGTTCGGCGGGGTCACCTTGTTGACCGCGAACACCACGTAGCGGTCCTGCACGGCGACCTTGCCGTAGCTCGGCTTGCCTTCGGCCGGGGCCGGGGCGGCGAACACCGCGCGGTTGATTTCCGGGGTCGGCACCGGCTGGGTGCGCGGCAGGCCCGGCAGCGGGCTGAGCTGCAGCTTTTCTTCGGCGGCCAGCGCCTGCAGGGTCTGCCCGGCGTTGAGCTTGGCCAGCAACGCATCAGCGGCCTTGGCCGAGACCTGGCGGTTGCGGTCGGCGCGGATCGCGGCGATCACGCCGTCGCGGGCCTTGTCCAGCGGCAGCGCCTGCTCCGGGCTGTGGTCGGTCACGCGGATCATGACGCTGTGGTCGGGCGTGATCGAAATCGGATCGCTCACGGTGCCGTCCTGCACCAGCACATCGGAGAACGCCGCACGCAGCACCGCCGGGTTGGCGGCAATGCCGCTGGCGGTGTCACGGGTGAACGGGCCAATGGTCTGCACCTTCAGGTTCAGCGCATCGGCCGCGCCCTGCAGCGAGGTCGGGTTCTTGTACACCTGGTCGACCAGGCGGCCGCTCAGTTCGGAGAACGCGCCTTCGTTGTCGGCCTTGAGCTGTTCGGCGGCGATCTGGTCGCGGACCTCCTCGAACGGACGCTGCTGGCCACCACGGACCTCGCGCAGCTGCAGCACGTGGTAACCGAACTCGGTCTTGACCGGTGCGCTCACTTCGCCTGCCTTCATGCCAAACAGCGCGTCTTCGAACGGCTTGACCATGGAGTCGCGTTCCACCCAGCCCAGGTCACCACCGGTGCCCTTGGAGCCGGTGTCGTCCGAATTGGCCTTGGCCAGCGCGGCGAAGTCCGCACCCGGCGCCTTGGCCTGTGCGGCCAGCGCGGCGGCCTTCTCTTCGGCGGCCTTGAGCTTGGCCGGATCGCTGCCATCGGCGGCGATCAGGATGTGCGACGCAAGACGCGCTTCGGGCGTGGAGAAGCGCGCCTTCTCGTCGGCGTAGCGCTTGCGCAGCGTGGCCTCATCAGCGGCAGCAGCCGGCGGCAGGGTAGCCGCGTTGATTTCCACGAACTCCAGCGACACGGTTTCCGGCTGGCGGAAATCCTTCGGGTGGCTGTCGTACCACTGCTTGATCTGTGCGTCGGTGACTTCGGCGGTATCGGCCGGCAGTTCCGGCAGCGCGGCGATTTCTACGTCACGCGTCTCGCCCAGCAGCTTCATCAGCCGCTCGGCCTCGACGCTGGTGACGAAGCCCGATTCCTGCAGCGCCTGCGGAATGATCGACTGCTGCAGGCTCTCGCGCACCAGCGTTTCGAACTGTGCCGGGGTACGCGGCGGGTTGCCGGTGCCCAGCGCCAGGCGGTACTGGTCCTGGTTGAACTTGCCATCGGCGCCGATGAAAGCCGGGATGGAGGCGATGGTTTCGCGCACGGCGGCGTCGCCGATGACGATGCCGGACTGTTCGCCGGCCAGGCGCACGACCTGCTCATCGATCATCTGGTCGAGCACGGCGCGCTTGTTCTCGGCGCTTTCGAACTCGCGCGGGTCGAAGTTCTCACCCTGCTGCTGGCGGGCCTGCTGGCGCGCCTGCTCGAAACGGGTACGGAATTCTTCCGCACTGATTTCATGGTGCTGCCACAGGAAGGACATCGGCCACCACGACGGCGCCGAGCGCCACCAGGTCGGCGGCGCTGCCACCTTGGCCACGTTCTGCGCACCGACACCACCCAGATAGCTGGAGTCGATCACGAACAGGAACGGAATCATCAGCAGCCCCAGGATCACGGTAACGATCCAGCCCGAGGTCTTGTCGCGAAGTTTCTGCAGCATGGGAGAAATCAAGGCCCGATTGGCGAATCCGGCAGTGTACCCCGCTTCGGGCCACTCCCCAACAGGGATGCCGCGCTGCATGCCTTCAGGCAAAAGAAAAGCCCCTGGTTTGCACCAGGGGCCTTCAAGAATTGGCGGAGCGGACGGGACTCGAACCCGCGACCTCCGGCGTGACAGGCCAGCATTCTAACCAGCTGAACTACCGCTCCGCGCTTGAAACTTTGCAGGCGCTCATTATATCCGAAGATATTCAGAAAACCCACCCCGAAGTACTGCTTTTCGAGGATTTTTTGTAACTGGCGGAGCGGACGGGACTCGAACCCGCGACCTCCGGCGTGACAGGCCAGCATTCTAACCAGCTGAACTACCGCTCCGCACTAAAACCTTTACTGCTGCCTTCCACGACGATCTGGATCGTTGCAGAAAACAAGGCCCCCGATCGCTCAGGGGCCTCGTTGAAACTGGCGGAGCGGACGGGACTCGAACCCGCGACCTCCGGCGTGACAGGCCAGCATTCTAACCAGCTGAACTACCGCTCCACATTTCAAACTTTTACTGGCGGTGCATGGTGGGTGCTGAGGGTTTCGAACCCCCGACCCTCTCCGTGTAAAGGAGACGCTCTACCGCTGAGCTAAGCACCCCAGCAAGCCGCTTAGTTTACGGCATCCTTCAGGGCTTTGCCAGCCTTGAACGACGGATTCTTCGACGCAGCGATCTTGATGGTGTCGCCGGTCTTCGGGTTGCGGCCGGTACGGGCAGCGCGGTCACGCACCTGGAACGTACCGAAGCCCACCAGGGTCACCGCATCACCGCCCTTCAGGGCCTTGGTGACGGAAGCGATGACGGCATCGACAGCGCGGCTCGACTCGGCCTTGGTCAGGTCAGCGGCTTCGGCAACGGCGTCGATCAATTCGGTCTTGTTCATTCTGTACAGCTCCTTTGGCGGGGATTCCGCATGTTCGACAGTGAAGCATCCGACCCGCTACGTGGCCGGACGCCAGTGAAGTTCTCGATTCGCACCCGTCAGCGTCTGCTGACTTGCGAGTGGTGCTTTTATACCAGCGCACCCCTACCCGCGCAAGCTGAAAAGCCAATAACGACGCGGGTTTCGGGCATTTCCCGCGCGCGCGTCAGTGCTTGACGCGCGTTGTGGATGCTGTCTTGCTCTTGCCCCGCACTGTGACGCGTTGCCCATCCTTCTTGGGCTTGGGCGCGGTCAGCGGCGTTTCCAGGGCCAGGTCCAGCACCTCTTCAATCCACTTGACCGGAATGATCTTCAGGTCGCGGGTGACGTTGGCCGGAATGTCGGCCAGGTCCTTGCGGTTCTCCTCGGGGATGATCACGGTGGTGATGCCACCGCGCAGCGCCGCGAGCAGTTTTTCCTTCAGGCCACCGATGGCGGTGACGCGACCGCGCAGGGTGATTTCGCCGGTCATCGCCACTTCGGCGCGGATCGGCACCTTGGTCAGCATCGACACCAGCGAGGTCACCATCGCGATGCCGGCGCTGGGGCCGTCCTTCGGGGTGGCGCCATCGGGCACGTGCACGTGCACGTCGTGCTTCTGCAGGAACTCGGCATCGATGCCCAGCCGCTCGGCGCGCGAACGCACCACCGACAGCGCGGCCGAGGCCGATTCCTTCATGACGTTGCCCAGCTGGCCGGTCAGGATCAGAGCGCCCTTGCCCGGGACCAGGGTGGATTCGATCTGCAGCAGGTCGCCGCCCACCTCGGTCCAGGCCAGGCCGGTGACCAGGCCGATCTCGTTCTGCTCCTCGGCGCGGCCGAAGTCGAAGCGGCGCACACCCAGGTACTTCTCCAGGTTCTTGCCGTTGACCACCACCAGCGCCTTCTTCTTCGCCGCGGCCTTCTTGCCGGCCTTGGCCGGCTTGGTCAGCACCGCCGGACCACCCAGCGCGATTTCCTTCACCACCTTGCGGCAGATCTTGGCCACTTCGCGCTCGAGGTTGCGCACGCCCGATTCGCGGGTGTAGTAACGCACCACGTCCTGGATGGCGTCGGCTTCGATCTCCAGTTCCTCCGGCTTCAGGCCGTTGGCCTTGAGCTGCTTGGGCACCAGGTAGCGCATGGCGATGTTGAGCTTCTCATCCTCGGTGTAGCCGGGGATGCGGATCACTTCCATGCGGTCCAGCAGCGGCCCGGGGATGTTGAGCGAGTTCGAGGTCGCCACGAACATCACTTCGGACAGGTCCAGGTCCACTTCCAGGTAGTGGTCGTTGAAGGCGTTGTTCTGTTCGGGGTCGAGCACTTCCAGCAGCGCCGAAGACGGGTCGCCACGGAAGTCCATCGACATCTTGTCGATCTCATCGAGCACGAACAGCGCGTTCTTGCTGCCCACCTTGTTGAGGTTCTGCACGATGCGGCCGGGCATGGAACCGACGTAGGTGCGGCGGTGGCCACGGATCTCGGCCTCGTCGCGCACGCCGCCCAGGCTCATGCGCACGAACTTGCGGTTGGTGGCCTTGGCGATGGACTGCCCCAGCGAGGTCTTGCCCACGCCCGGCGGACCGACCAGGCACAGGATCGGGCCCTTCATCTGCTTCACGCGCGACTGCACCGCCAGGTATTCCAGGATGCGGTCCTTGACCTTGTCCAGGCCGAAGTGGTCGGCATCCAGGGTGTCCTGGGCGACCTTCAGGTCCTTGCGTACCTTGGTGCGCTTCTTCCACGGCACGCCCAGCAGCCAGTCCAGGTAGTTGCGCACCACGGCCGCTTCGGCCGACATCGGCGACATCTGCTTGAGCTTGTTGAGCTCGGCCTTGGCCTTGGTTTCCACCGGCTTGGGCATGCCCGCCTCGGCGATCTTGCGGGCCAGCTCTTCCAGCTCGCCCGGCGCATCGTCCAGGTCGCCCAGTTCCTTCTGGATCGCCTTCATCTGCTCGTTGAGGTAGTACTCGCGCTGGCTCTTCTCCATCTGCGACTTGACCCGGCCGCGGATGCGCTTTTCCATCTGCTGCACGTCGATCTCGCCGTCGACCAGGCCGACCAGCATTTCCAGGCGGTCGCCCACCTGCAGGGTTTCCAGCAGGCGCTGCTTGTCGGCCAGGCGCACGCTGATGTGCGCGGCGATGGTGTCGGCCAGGCGCGCCGATTCATCGATGCCGGCCAGGGTCTGCAGCAGCTCCGGCGGCAGCTTGCGGTTGGTCTTGACGTACTGTTCGAACAGCGACATCAGCGAACGGGCAATGGCCTCGACCTCGCGCGGCTCGCGCGCGTCGTCCGATTCGATTTCCTCGGCCACGCCGTGCAGCGAACCGTCGCGCTCGGTGACCTGGGTTACGTTGACGCGCGACAGGCCTTCAACCAGCACCTTGATGGTACCGTCGGGCAGCTTCAGCAGCTGCAGGACCTGGGCCAGGGTGCCGACCTGGTAGAGATCAGCGGCGGTGGGGTCGTCGGTCTCGGCCGACTTCTGCGCCAGCAGCAGGATGCGCTTGTCCGCCTCCATCGCCTGTTCCAGCGCATGCATGGATTTGTCGCGGCCGACGAACAGCGGAATGACCATGTGCGGGAACACCACCACGTCGCGCAGCGGCAGTACCGGCAGGTCGAGAGTCTCAGTTGGGGAACGGGCCATGTGGGCTCCAGTTGAGCAGTGGGGATGGCCTCCGGGCAGCGTCACCCGGATACAAAAAAGCCGATGGCCCCGTTATGGGGCCATCGGCGTCCAGATGCAAGATGCTCTGAAAAAGGTCCATCAATTCAAATGCTTGAACCGATTATTCAGCACCTGCCGCCTTCTGTTCAGGGGCCGGCGGGGTCTGGTAGATCAGGTACGGCTCGGACTTGTGTTCGATCACCGATTCGTCCACCACCACCTTGCTGACGTTTTCTGCCGAAGGCAGGTCGTACATGGTGTCCAGCAGGACCGATTCGACGATGGTCCGCAGGCCACGGGCACCGGTCTTGCGCTTGAGCGCCTTGCGGGCAATGGCCGACAGGGCGTCCGGGCGGAACTCGAGCTCGACGTGCTCCATCTCGAACAGCTTCTTGAACTGCTTGGTGATGGCGTTCTTCGGCTCGGTCAGGATCCTGACCAGGGCCGCCTCGTCCAGCTCTTCCAGGGTCGCCACGACCGGCAGGCGGCCGACGAACTCCGGGATGAGGCCGAACTTGATCAGATCTTCCGGCTCGACTTCGGCCAGCACCTTGCCCACTTCCTGCTTGCGCTCGGAGCTCTTCACCTTGGCGCCGAAGCCGATGCCACCCGAGTCGTTGGAACGCGCCTGGATCACCTTGTCCAGCCCGGCGAACGCGCCGCCGCAGATGAACAGGATGTTCTTGGTGTCCACCTGCAGGAATTCCTGCTGCGGGTGCTTGCGGCCGCCCTGCGGCGGAACGCTGGCCACGGTGCCTTCGATCAGCTTCAGCAGCGCCTGCTGCACGCCTTCGCCGGACACGTCACGGGTGATCGACGGGTTCTCGCTCTTGCGCGAGATCTTGTCGATTTCATCGATGTAGACGATGCCCTGCTGCGCCTTCTCGACGTCGTAGTCGCACTTCTGCAGCAGCTTCTGGATGATGTTTTCCACGTCCTCGCCCACGTAACCGGCTTCGGTCAGCGTGGTGGCGTCGGCCATGGTGAACGGCACGTTGAGCAGGCGGGCCAGGGTCTCGGCCAGCAGCGTCTTGCCCGAACCGGTCGGACCGACCAGCAGGATGTTGGACTTGGCCAGTTCGACTTCGTCGTTCTTCTGGCGGCTCTCGATGCGCTTGTAATGGTTGTACACGGCCACGGCCAGCGTGCGCTTGGCCCGGTTCTGGCCAATCACGTACTGATCCAGGACTTCGAGGATCTCGCGCGGCTTGGGCAGCGAACTGCGCGCCGACTGCGCCTTTTCCTCGAGCTCTTCACGGATGATGTCGTTGCACAGCTCCACGCATTCATCGCAGATGAACACGCTTGGCCCAGCAATCAGCTTGCGCACCTCGTGCTGGCTCTTTCCGCAGAAGGAGCAGTAGAGGATCTTGCCGGTTTCCGTGGAACGACCTTGGCGGTCTTCGCTCATGCTTCGCTTACCCAGTTACCCCACCCGCTGAACGGGGGTTCGATTCGAGAATAGCACAGGGTCGGGAGGACGCCAGTCCAGCCCGACCCTGCGGAAACAGGCCGGTTTCCCGGCCCGGCGGCACATCAGGCCGGGGTGATCGACTCTTCCGGACGGCGCTCGAGCACCTGGTCGACCAGGCCGTAAGCCACCGCATCGGCCGCGCTCTTGAAGTTGTCGCGCTCGGTGTCACGCGCGATGGTCTCCAGCGACTGGCCGGTGTGCTTGGCCAGCACTTCGTTCAGGCGCGAACGCAGGGTCAGGATTTCACGGGCGTGGATGTCGATATCCGTGGCCTGGCCCTGGAAACCGCCCAGCGGCTGGTGGATCATCACGCGCGAGTTCGGCAGCGCATAACGCTTGCCGGCCGCGCCGGATGCCAGCAGCAGCGCGCCCATCGAGGCGGCCTGGCCGACGCAGATGGTGCTCACGTCCGGCTTGATGTACTGCATGGTGTCGTAGATCGCCATGCCGGCGGTGACCACGCCACCGGGCGAGTTGATGTAGATGCTGATGTCCTTTTCCGGATTGTCCGCTTCCAGGAACAGCAGCTGCGCCACCACCACGTTGGCCATGTGATCGTCGATCGGGCCCACGAGGAAGATCAGGCGCTCCTTCAACAGGCGCGAATAGATGTCATAGGCGCGCTCGCCGCGGCTGGTCTGTTCGACCACCATCGGAACCATGTTCAGGGCTTTGGTTCGGTTGTCCATTGTGAGGCACCTATTTGAGGGGGAACGACCCCGCGCCGGGGCGCGGGGCGTAAAACACGGGCCGCTTACTGGCGGATCGCGTCCTGGAACGACAGCGGCTGCTCGGTGTGCTGGGCGCGCTCGGCGATCCAGTCGATCACCTGCTCTTCCATCACGCGGTTCTGCAGCCCACTCATCAGCTGGGGGTCGTTGCGGTACATCTCAATGACCTGCTCCGGCTCTTCATAGGTCGAGGCGATCAGGCGCATGGTTTCGTTCAGGCGCTTGGGATCCAGGCGCAGGTCGTTCCTGCGGGCCACTTCGCCGACCAGCAGGCCGACCAGCACGCGCTTGGCGGCCGCGTCCTTGAAGCCTTCATGGGCGTCGGCCGGGATTTCGCCCGGGTTGCGGCCGCTGCGGCGGATCTGCTCGACCTGCTGGGCCAGCATCGCGCGGGCTTCGTTGTCGACCAGGCGCGGCGGCATTTCGACCGAGGCGTAGGCGGCGATCAGCTGCTCGCCCACTTCACGGCGCAGGCGGTTCATCAGGGCACCCTTGAGCTCTCGCTCCAGGTTGGCGCGGATGTCCTTGCGGAACTGTTCCACGTCGCCGCCCTTCACGCCGAAGCTCTTGATGAACTCGGCATCGACTTCCGGCAGCACCGGCGCGGACACGTCCACCGCCTTGACGGTGACCTTGACCTGCTTGCCAGCCAGCGCCGGCACGCGCCAGTCGGCCGGGAACTCGACATCCAGGGTCTTCTCTTCACCCTTGGCCAGGCCGACCAGGCCCTGTTCGATCTGCTCGAACATCATGCCCTGGCCCACCACCACGCTGCCCTTTTCGGTGCCTTCGGCCGGCAGGCGCTCGTCGCCTGCCTGCGACCAGGTTTCCAGTGCCACCAGGTCGCCGTCCTGGGCGCCACGGTCCACCGGGCTCCAGCTGCGGCGCTGCTCGCGCAGGTTGGTGATCATCTGGTCTATGTCGGCGTCGTTGATCTCGGCGGTGTGGCGCACGACGGTCAGCTTGCTGACGTCGACGTCGCCGAAGTCCGGCACCAGCTCGACGGTGGCCACGAAGGAGAACTCACCTGCGTCGCCCTTGTCGATGCGCGGCGCGCCGGCAATGCGCAGCTCGTGCTCGCGCACGGCGGCATCGAAGGTTTCACGCAGCAGGCCGTCAACGGCTTCGCTGCGAACCTGCTGGCCGAAGCGCTGCTCGATCACCTTGGCCGGCACCTTGCCCGGGCGGAAGCCCTTGATGCGCGCGGTGCGGGCGATTTCGCCCAGGCGGCCGCTGATGTGGGTCTGCAGGCGGTCTTCCGGCAGCGAGAAGGTCAGGCGGCGTTCCAGATTGCCGGTGGATTCGATCGAAGCTTGCATGTTGACTCCTGCCAACCGGTGGCGACGCCCCCGGCACGATGTGATTGGATGAAACGGGTTGAGAACGCGGGGTCGTGGACGCGCCTGCCCGCCGCAGCCCTGTAGTTTGGCCGATAACGGCCAGCGCCGCCAGCATGGTGCCGGGAACGTCAATCCGGGGCGTGTTCAGGGAGTCCCCTGCCCCGTCAGCTGGTGCGAAAGGGGGGACTCGAACCCCCACGCCTTGCGGCACTGGAACCTAAATCCAGGGCGTCTACCAATTCCGCCACTTTCGCGCTGGGCGGCATTATAGCGGCGCAAGGCCGATCAATGCCGCCTGCCAACCGACCGCGTAGAGCCACGCCCTGCGTGGCTGCGCAATGCCGAACTCCAGGCAAGAAAAAAGCCACCCGGCTGACCGGATGGCTTTCGTCTTGGTGGGCTGTCAAGGATTCGAACCTTGGACCTATTGATTAAGAGTCAACTGCTCTACCAACTGAGCTAACAGCCCGAAAATCGGGAGGCGAATTATGACGCAATGCCGCACGGTGTTGCAAGCGGTTTTTACAGACATCGTTCAGACGCGCTCGTAGAGCCACTCCCTGCGTGGCTGCGCGACGCAGGATCGCAGGCAAGAAAAAAGCCACCCGGCGAACCGGATGGCTTCTGTCTTGGTGGGCTGTCAAGGATTCGAACCTTGGACCTATTGATTAAGAGTCAACTGCTCTACCAACTGAGCTAACAGCCCTGAAAACTCAGGCGCATAGTGTAGCGTTTGCGCCTTTTTTTGCAACCCCGACTCACTTCCGGTGAAACGGGTTCTTCAAATCAGTGGGGTGGCTGAGGGGATTCGAACCCCCGACCACCGGAATCACAATCCGGTACTCTAACCAACTGAGCTACAGCCACCACTGAAACCTGTTTATTCGTTTACAACCTTTGAAGCAGCCCCGCGTGTGCACCGATGGTGCGCCCGACAGGAATCGAACCTGTAACCGCCGGCTTAGAAGGCCGGTGCTCTATCCAGTTGAGCTACGGGCGCCCTGACCGGATTGTCGCATTCCCATCCCGTTTTGAGCAGCGGGACGTGGTCGGGGTAGAGGGATTCGAACCCCCGACATCCTGCTCCCAAAGCAGGCGCGCTACCAGACTGCGCTATACCCCGGTGGTTTGATCCCTCGAGGTTCCCCCCGAAAGAGTCGGCTATTGTGGGAATCGGCGAGGCATCTGTCAACGGTTTTCACAAGGTTTTTCACATTCATGATCGGGCGCTATGCTTTCTCCAGCGGCCGGACGGCCCTAACCCTACCCTTCAAGGAGATTGGCAATGCGCAGCGGCAATCCTGCACTTTCGGAGTCGACGTTCCTCGACCTGGCCAGCGGCTCGGTGGTGACCTCGCCCGACCAGGTGATGACCATCAACGGCACGGTCAACAAGACCGGCATCCTGCTGTTGCTGGCCGTACTCACCGCTGCCTTCGCCTGGAGCCAGGCCATCGGCGCCGACGGCCAGATCGCACCGGGCGCGATGATCTACGCCATCGGCGGCGCCATCGGCGGGCTGGTCCTGGCCGTGGTGACGGTGTTCAAGAAGGAATGGTCGCCGGTCACCGCGCCGATGTACGCGCTGGTGGAAGGCTTCTTCCTGGGCGCGATCTCGGCGGTGATGGAAGTGCGCTTCCCGGGCATCGTGTTCCAGGCGGTGCTGCTCACCTTCGGCACCCTGTTCGCCCTGCTGGCGGCCTACCGCAGCGGCCTGATCAAGGTCACCGAGAACTTCAAGCTGGGCGTGGTCGCGGCCACCGGCGGCATCGCGCTGCTGTACCTGGCCTCGTTCGTGCTGGGCTTCTTCGACATCAACGTGCCGGTGATCCATGAAGCCAGCTGGCTGGGCATCGCCTTCAGCCTGTTCGTGGTGGTGGTGGCCGCGCTGAACCTGGTGCTGGACTTCGACTTCATCGAAAACGGCGCCGCCGCGCGCGCACCGAAGTACATGGAGTGGTACGGCGCGTTCGGGCTGATGGTGACCCTGGTGTGGCTGTACGTGGAGTTCCTGCGCCTGCTGTCGAAGCTGCAGTCGCGTTGATTCAACGCGTCTGGATGAAAAAAGGGCGCCTGTGAGGGCGCCCTTTCTTTTTGGAGCAGCCGACTAACAGTCGGCCCTACCGTCGGCTCTACCACGCCCGGTTACAGGCGGCTGGCGATGGCCTGGGCGAAGCCCATGGTGTTGCCGGTGCCGCCGAGGTCGCCGGTCAGCGAGTCCTTGGCTTCCAGGGTGGCCACGATGGCCTTGCGCAGGCGCTCGGCGTTCTCGGTCTGGCCGACGTGGTCCAGCATCTGCGCGGCCGCCAGCAGCAGCGCGCACGGATTGGCCTTGCCCTGGCCGGCGATGTCCGGCGCGGTGCCGTGCACGGCTTCGAAGATCGCCGCGTTCTCACCGATGTTGGCACCCGGGGCCAGGCCCAGGCCGCCGACGAGGCCGGCGCACAGGTCGGAGATGATGTCGCCGAACAGGTTGGTGGTGACGATCACGTCGAACTGTTCCGGACGCATCACCAGCTGCATGCAGCAGTTGTCGACGATCATTTCCTGGAACTCGATGTCCGGGTACTTGGCCGCCACTTCGCGCGCCACGGCCAGGAACAGGCCCGAGGTCGACTTGATGATGTTGGCCTTGTGCACGGCGGTGACCTTCTTGCGGCCGGTGCTGCGGGCCAGCTCGAAGGCGTAGCGCACGATGCGCTCGGAGCCCTTGCGGGTGATGCGGGTGCCGGAGAACGCGGTTTCGCCGTCGGCCGACACTTCCTGGCCTTCGGCCAGGTACGCGCCTTCGGTGTTCTCACGCACGGTGACCAGGTCCACGCCGTCGCCGAAACGCGACTTGGTGTTCGGGAACGACACCGCCGGACGCACGTTGGCGTACAGGTCGAAGTGGCGGCGCAGGCTGACGTTGATCGAGGTGAAGCCACCACCGACCGGCGTGGTCAGCGGGCTCTTCAGCGCGATCCGGTTGCGTGCGATCGACTCCAGGGTGGAAGCCGGCATCAGGTCGCCGTGCTTTTCCAGTGCGACCAGGCCAGCGTCGGCATCTTCGTATTCAAAGCCGGTGTCCAGCTTGCCGAGCACGAACAGCGTAGCGTCCATGATCTCCGGGCCGATGCCGTCACCGCGGATGACCGTGATTTTCTGCGTCATTTGATCTGTTTCCGAACCGAGGGGGAGCGCCGTCCGTAAGGGACCCGGAGCAGGGGCGCAAGGGAAGTTTCACCCGCAATTATGCCTCACCCGCCCAAGGGACCCCAAATTAGCCATTGGTAGCGCCCGACCGTTGGTCGGGCGGAATCCATCAATGTTCGTGAACGGCCGGGGCGGCGGCGCCGCCTTCCAGCTGGTCCAGGAAGTCCACGGCGCGGCGCAGGTGCGGGATCACGATCGAGCCGCCGACCACCAGGCCGACCGAGAAGGTCTCGAAGAACTCCTCGCGGGTCACCCCGGCGTCCTTGCACTGGGCCACGTGGTAGCTGATGCAGTCGTCGCAGCGCAGCACCATCGAGGCGACCAGGCCCAGCAGCTCCTTGGTCTTCACATCCAGCGCGCCGGCCTGGTAGGTCTGGGTGTCGAGCGCGAAGAAGCGCCTCACCACCTGGTTGGGCTCGCCCAGGATGCGCTGGTTCATGCGCTGGCGGAACTCGGTGAACTCGGCGATCCGGTCCTTGCTGCCGTCGTCCGCAGCGCTCATGCGCCTTCTCCGTTCAGCAGCGGCTCAAGCTTTCCTTCCCGGTGCAGGGCGATCATGTCGTCGTACCCACCCACATGGACCTCGCCCACGAAGATCTGCGGCACGCTGGTGCGGCGGGTCTTGGCCATCATCTTTTCGCGCTCGACCGGGTCCAGGTCGATGCGGACTTCGGTCCAGCTCTCGCCCTTGCTCTTCAGGAAGTTCTTGGCGGCCACGCAGTACGGGCAGACGGCGGTCGAATAGATGGTGATGGGCGGCTTCCCACCCGGGTTGGAAGCGACATCTTGGCTCACGGGAAACTCCACAGCGGAACGAGTGTCTGTATATGGTAGCCCTGCGCTGGATTTTCCATGTCATCACCGCAACACTGCGGATCACCCGCAGCCCCCAGGAGTTCCTGTTTGCGCCTTTTGCTGCTCTCTGCCGCGTTGACCCTGGCCCTGGCCGCCCCCTTGGCGTCGGCCCAGGACAGCAAGCTGCCGGACATCGGCTCGTCGGCCGGTGAACTGCTGACCCCGGCGCGCCAGGCCGAGTACGGCGGGATGATGCTGCGGGAGCTGCGCAACTACGGCTTCCTGCTGGATGACCCGCTGGTGGACGACTGGCTGCAGACCATGGGCGCGCGGCTGGGCTCCAACAGCGCCCAGC
>NZ_JASCOP010000085.1:0-18772 GCF_029959395.1 Stenotrophomonas sp. PS02300 | reverse complement strand
CTCTCAAGCTCAGCTTGATGCAGTTGCCCGCCAACTGAACGAGCGGCCCCGCAAGACGTTAGGCTACGAAACACCCGTCGAGCGATACCGACGAACCGTTGCGTCGATCGGTTGAATCCAAGGCCGAAAGCGAACCATTGGAGGGGGAAGGCTTGGCGATGTATATCGGGCGAAGGACAGGTGTCCGGTCCGTGCCGGCCACATCAGGCAAGGTCACTCGCCGAGCAGCTGCCTTTCCGTCCCCGGCGACGGTGGCCATACTAAGGTCATGACCTACATTCGCCGAATCCAGACGCACCTGACCAGCCAGTTGCGGAGCGAGGCATGGCGGCGCCGTGCCGCCCTCTGGACGGGCGCGGTGGTGGTTGCGCTCGCCGCGATCCTTTTTTCCAAGGCCAGCGATGCGGCATTTGCCCTGTTTCGACGCGCCATTGAGCACTCGCCGTGGTGGGCGCTGCTGCTCACGCCGGGAATCTTTGCGCTGCTGGCGTGGCTGACCGGCGGGGTGCTTCGTCCCACCCGGGGCAGTGGCATTCCCCAGGTGATAGCGGCGCTGGACAAGCCCGATGAAGCATTCCGGAAAACCAACCTTTCACCGGCGGTTTCGGCAGGCAAACTGCTCCTGACCTCGCTGTCGCTGCTGGGAGGTGCATCGGTGGGTCGCGAGGGGCCAACGGCGCACGTGGGCGCCAGCCTGATGTACCTGTTTGGCCGCTGGTTTGGTTTCAAAGACCCGCGGGAGCTGTCGCACTTCCTGTTGGCGGGTGGTGCGGCCGGTATCGCGGCGGCCTTCAACACGCCGTTGGCCGGCATTGTGTTCGCCATTGAAGAACTCAGCGGGCGCTTCGAGCATCGGTTCTCGGGAACGCTGCTGACTGCGGTCATCGGCGGCGGCGTGGTGTCGCTGGGCATTCTGGGGGAACTACACCTACTTCGGCCATGTGACAGCCGGCCTTCCGTTGGGACACGCGTGGTTGGCCATCCTGCTGTGCGGGGTGGTGGCTGGTCTGCTGGGCGGGGTATTTGCCCGCATGGTGCTGGCCAGTGCTGCAGGGCGCCCGCGCTGGCTGGGCAACGTGCGGCAGCGGCATCCGGTGTTGCTGGAAGCTGGCTGCGGGCTGGTAGTGGTTGCGCTGGCGGCGTTGTGCGGCGATGGGGCCTTTGGCACCGGCTATGAGCAAGCGCGCAGTCTTGTGCAGGGTCAACCGACGGTTGGGCACGAGTTTGGGCTGATGAAGCTGCTGGCGAACCTGGCCTCTTATGCGGCCGGCATTCCGGGCGGACTGTTCTCACCGGCCCTGGCCGTCGGCGCCGGCCTGGGCCACAACCTAGCGGTGGTGATGCCCGGCGTGGACCCGCGCGCGTTCGTGCTGCTGGGCATGTGCGCATACCTTACCGGTGTCACCCAGGCGCCATTGACCTCGGCGGTCATCTCGCTCGAACTGACGGACAGTGGCGATCTGCTGCTGCCTATCCTGGCAACGGTACTCACTGCCCGTGGGATGTCCGGGCTGGTGTGCCGGACGCCGATATACAAGGGACTGGCGGAGCAGTTGCTGTCGCCGGGTTTGCAGCAACCGAGCAGCAAATCGTAACCATTTGTCGCTGCCGCGATCTCGCCGATTCAAATTGGCTGGATGCATCAGTGGGCGGTCCCGGCAGGCAACGTGCTGCTAAGAGTGGCGGTGATAGGCGGGTACCGGACGGCCGTACTCAACGATCTGCCGGACCGCCTCGATCTTGAACTCATCGGTGTACCGCTTCGTGCTCATAACCACCTCCGCCTAAGCCATAGTTTATGGCTGCGAGGTGTCTACGGAACCCTGGGCGATTCAGTCCTTCAATTCTTGGCGGATCGAAGGTGGGAGGCAGGCGGATATCTTTCCAAACATCTTCGTAACTGATTCTGTCGACAACGGACTATTTTGCTGTGTGTTCAGCAGAAAGGCGTGGCTTGGTTTTCCTCGATAGTTTTCGACGTAGGTCTGGATCAGCCCAGCGATCGCATTGCTTACCGGCAGTTGACGGACCGAACTCGCCGACTTGATGCTGGGCCTGGAGTACCTCGGATCACCATCGTCGCCGGAATATTTGCTTTCTTGCACGTCCATCCAGCAACGGGATCGCTGCTGACTTTCGTCAAAGGCATTTTTGATCACGTCCGCGCTAAGGAGCAATAACTCGCCGCGTCTAAGGCCTTGGTGGAGCATCAACAGGAAGGCCACGAAGGCGAGCCACCGCGTATTCCTGCGTTGGAAGGGATTGCGGGCAGATGATGGGTCCAGGACTTCATATAACGCCTGGATTACGCTTGCCGGCAGCGATCGGATCTGATTCGTGTGCCTGCCTTGGCGGATGTGCAGTTGCCCGTACAGATGTGACAAGCGATGCAGTCGGGTCTCGATCTGTCGGATGCGGTCGGTCGAGATCGTTGTCTTGGACAACCAAGTAACGATTGATACGACGAATTCATGCCCGGATCGCCAGCGCGACTCATCCGCTGGGCCCACGGAAGGTTGATTTCGGATCGATATGAACCAGGACTCCAGGATGTCTGCGAGCACGGCATCGTTCAGGCTGCCCAACGCGTCATCTAACGCATGGCTGCCAAACAGACGGTCCGCATGACCGTACAGATTCTCGATGTGCCGAAGTTTTTTGATCTGGCTGGATGCCGCGAGGTCATGGTTGGCCATCAAAGCCCAAACACCAGCCCAGTACCGTGGCAACCTTTGAACATCATCAACAAGCAAGCCGCCACGTAGCGGGCTTGGAACCAAAGGATCCATAAGCAGGCAGAGCACAGGCAGATCCCAGCAAGCCAAGCAGCCTAATTTGTACCATCAATCGTGCTTGCTGTTGCGGTCAAAAGGAGCTGGAAGCAGTCTTTCACGCAACACTTGGAGAAGTACCACTTTTTCGCATAATATAGATTATGTTACGTTATATCATCGCACTTTTTGCCACTGCAGTCAGTGCCGGCCATCACCCCAGTGCTGCTGGTGTTGACGGCGCCGGAGACGTGGAGTTGTTGAGCGCAGTGAACTTGGTGCAGCGTATGCAGCAACTTGGGGCAATCGACGCGCTGACCTGCGTGCACTCCCAATGGCTCGTCGTGATCTTGGTGCATCGCCAATGGTAGGTCGCGAACTTGGAGCATCCCCAATGATGTTTCCAGGTTGCTGCGTCCTCAGCTGCAGCGGAAATGGTGCAGCCGTCAACGCAACGCAACCAAGTTGGGACATCGCCAATGAAAGCACTCTTCTTGCGCGGTCCGTCGAACGAGGTTGTAGGAAGACTTGGTGCCAATGCAGCACCAAGTCCAAATGCACAGGAGCTACAGGCGTTGAGCGATCCAAGCAGAGGTGGCAGGCCTCATGAATCCGCTGTAGCTACCGTTAGCAAGCTGCGCAACAAATATGGCATCGTTCGCGTCGATCTTCAGCTTCAAGTCCGCGCACAACGCACCTGCGGACAGGTTCGTTGATATCCACCTGACAGTCTCCAGGTTCGGATCAGCAACGTTTTCATGCCGATCCAGGTGATTGAGAAACGCGGTTCGCTTCGCGGTGTAGTTTACTTCCCGATTCAAGTTCCAGGTGACGACGTAGACAGCCATTTCGATCCCTCGAGACTGACACTCACTGTGTCGGCGGAATCTTAGTAAACGCGACGCGTGTCACGCAATGCTGACGGTGCTAGCGGTCCGAAGATGGGCGATAGACGCCCCCTGCCCCGATGTTTTCAGGCTTCCGATAAGATATATTTATCGGAAGCATGCGTATATTTCCCCATTATTTTCAGCCACCTATGAATGCCCCGCCGCCATCCCTGACGACCTCACCTCCCGTAGGTTCGGCCGCCTCTCTGCTGTCGCAGTCGTCTGCAGACGCTGTGCGCGAAGTCTTTGCAGAGGCAGCATCAGCAAACACGACACGCAGCTACGCCACCGCCCTGCGCTACTGGGCGGCCTGGTTCCAGTGCCGCTACGGGGCGCCCATTTCAATGCCTGTTGAAGCCGCCTGCGTCATCCAGTTCATCATTGATCATCTGGCTAGGCGCTCAGGCGATGCGCTGACGTGGGAGCTGCCTCCGGCAATGGATGCGCTACTGGTGGAAGGCAAATTCAAGCAGCGCCAGGGACCGCTGAAGCTATCGACCATCGTCCACCGCGTTGCGGTGCTCTCCAGCGCCCATCAGCTCCTCAAGCTGGCCAATCCCTGCGAAAGCAGTGAGGTCCGGCAACTGTTGGCCAGGGGCCGTCGCGCCGCCCATAAGCGCGGCGAACGCCCAAGCAAGAAGACTGCCATCACCGCGACCGAACTAATGGCGATGATTGCTACTTGCGGTGATGACCTGGTGGGCAAGCGTGATCGTGCCCTGCTCTACTTCGCCTTCGCCAGCGGCGGACGACGGCGGAGCGAGACCGCCCGTGCCACCTTGGCCAAGCTAACGCCTATTGATGGGGGCTACCTCTACCACCTGGACATTGGCAAGACGCTTCAGGACGGCGTCAAGTCAGGTGGTTCCCCGGACAAACCGTTGTTGGGAGCACCCGCCGAGGCCATTCGATCCTGGGTAGTGGCCGCTGGCCTTCAAGAGGGCTTCCTGTTTCGCCAGCTTGCTTACGGACGTGTCGGCGCGGGTCTATCCCCGAAGTCAGTGGCCACGATTATCCAAACTCGTGCACAGGCAGCTGGTTTGATAGGTGACTTTGGTGGGCATAGCCTTCGATCGGGCTTCGTGACTGAAGGGGCGCGGCAAGGAATTGCGCTTCCGGCCATCATGGCGATGACCGATCACAGGTCCGTTGTCAGCGTCATTGGCTACTATCAAGCGGGTGCGGCTGAGATCAACCCTGCCGCGCGAATGCTTGAAGGCGCAAGGAAGGCGCTTACAGGCGGTATCGCTGGGTTAGCTGAGGGATCAGACTCCGCAGACGCCTAGGCACAATGGTCTGGCGGCGTTATCGCCCCCCCGTCTTCGGGCAGCGTCAGCTGGACTGAGTTCCAGTTTCATCAATCGCCCGAGCGCACCGTTTGAGGGCTTCTGGCGTTGTCGTTGCGCCCATGCAGGACATCAAGCAGCGCTCCACCGCGCTGGCCGGACCTCATCGCATGGTGGTCGCCCGCGGGCAACGGCGCTTCCAACCATAGGGGGAGCGCGGTTGGGGATATCATCAACGAATGAACGCCACCACCGAATTCTGGCGCGATGCGGCCATGCCGTACGTCGAAAGCCGGCGCGCCTGCGACAGCCGGGCCTGCTACAGGACACATAGCCATCCGACTTTCTCCATCGGGGCGGTGGACCAGGGCACCAGTCTGTTCACCGGCGCGGCTTGCGGCGCCGTCACTCTGCACAGGGGGGCGGTGGTGTTCGTGCCGGCCTCGCGCGTGCATGCCTGCAATCCACTGCCTGATACGGCGTGGAGCTATCAGATGCTTCACCTGGATGCGGCCTGGCGACAGGCCGTCCGTCAGGAATATATAGCGTTGGCGAGCGCTGCCGAGGATGGGGAGCCGGTTCGCGTGCTGGTCGACCCCATCGTGCATGCGCGCTTCTGCCGCCTGAACGCCCTGCTGTTTTCGACGGCCGACTGTCGCGACAAGGAGGCCGCGTTGATCGAGTTCATCGGTCAGTGCGACGAGACCCAGGGCCTGCACATTCCTCGGCCGGGACCCACCCGACGAACGGCAGTACAGATCGCTCCCGTGCTGGAATTCCTGAGTACGCAGCCGGGCACTGACACCTCGCTGGTGGATCTGGCGCAGCGGGCGGGAATGAGTCGCTATCAGTTGATCCGCGCCTTTCGTGCCGCTACCGGCATGACACCCCATGCCTGGAAATTGAACGAACGTGTCAATCTTGCACGGGAGCGGATCCGTGCTGGCGCGAGCATCATCGGGGTAGCCCACGAGCTGGGATTTGCTGACCAGGCGCACTTCCAGCGGGTGTTCAAAGCGCACGTCGGCGTCACCCCAGGCAGCTTCCGGTCATGACGCGACTGCAATTCCTTTCAATACAGGCCGATCCTGAACCGACATCCTTCGAGCGACCTCCTCGACTGTGTATTCTGGATGCAGCAATTTCTGATCATCGCCGCAGCGCACTTCATGGCGCTGCTGCTGCCTGGCCCTGACTTTTTCCTGGTAGCCCGTACGTCGCTGTCCAGCGGTTGGCGCATCGCCAGCGGCGCCTGCCTCGGGATCGCCATGGCCAACGGCGTCTTCATCATCACCGCGTTCGCGGGCACCGCTGTGCTGCGTCCTGGCAGCACCCCGTTCGTGATCCTGCAGGCCGCAGGATGCACGTACCTGCTCTATCTCGGCATCCTGTTCGTTCGCCACGCCGGTGCCACTGGGCTGGAGCAGGTGAGAGCCTCCAGCCATCCCTCCAGCCATCCCTCCAACCGCCCCGCACGGCAGGCCCGCGCCTGGTTGCGCGCAACTGGGATGGGCTTCCTGTCGGGGATCCTCAATCCGAAGAACGCGCTGTTCTACACCAGCCTGGCGTCGATGCTCAGCGGGCCGCATGCCAGCGCGGGCTGGAAGGCCGTCTATGGCCTGTGGATGTTCGGCGTCGTCCTGCTCTGGGACCTGATGGTGGCCGGTCTGATCGGAAACCGTGCCGTCCTGCAACGCTTTTCGCGCGCCCTGCCCTGGTTGCAGCGAGGATCCGGCGTCATGTTGATCGCACTCTCCGCAGGAGTTATCAGCACCCTGCTCATGCGCTAGGTTGCCGGTACGGCCACCATGATCTTGCCGACTTGCTGGTTCGCTTCAAGGTAACGATGGGCCTCCTGGATGTCGTCCAGCACGAACACCTTGGCAATAATGAGGGTTGGCCAGGAATCGTTCCGAGAACAGTCATTTCTCTGCTAAGGCACTGAATCAACTTGCCCATAGTGTTAGCTGCTGCATCCGACCATGTTGTGAAGCGCAGCCAGCCTCCTGCGGACACTAGAAAAGTGATTGTTCGGCGGCCGGGATGGTCGGATCTTTAGAGCAATTGTTGGAACCAAGAGATGCACTGTGGTTGTCGCCTCACATCGACTACGGCCCTTACAGTTGTCGACGTGAAATCATTCAATCGACCCACCCCAAGTATGCTGCGCAAGGCGCTGAAGCGAACCTCTAGCCGTATGGGATGGGCAATTCGCGCTGCCTATAGAACATCGGCGCTTATGGACCTGCTCGAGGACGCAGCGATCCGGAAGGCTCGCACGCTAAAAGCAATCGCACACAAGACGCAGCGGCAGGCAAGGCGATGGACCGAAGGTCATCCTTACATGCTCTTGGCAGTCTTTCCGCTCTGGGGCAATCCGCGGTCATTCCCGGTGACACCCCGAACGCGCCTGTGGAAGCGCTTCTTGGGCGGTCTTGCACTGATCAGCGTTGCAACTGGACCATGGGCCGTCGCATACGGCCAGCTTCAGTCCATGTTCGCTGATATGAATGAAGCCAAGGCCGTGGCCAAGACTGGCCAGATCGCATTTGACCAACTGAAGACGATGCTTGAGCTCAGCAGTGCTCTGATCCCGGTCTTTGGATGCGCCCTCATCGGGCTCATAGCAGCGATGGCAATGCTCATGCACCGCTTGGAAATCGTGGTGACTCAGTGGGATCTACGGGCGCGGCCGCGGGTCGGGTACCGATTCCATGTCGTCCAGGTTAGCTCGCTGGCGTTGTACCTTGGTCTTCTGACCCAGTGGCTCACATGGTCAATGAACCATCGAAGCTTCGCTGAGCCTCTGTTTCATTGGGCGATCAACTCACCGCTGATTCTGCTGCCCGCCTGTCTATGGCTGCTTGTGCACCGCCATCTCGACAAGAACCGCAAGGCAGTCCGCCGCAAACTATACGGAGACCCGAAGCGCGCGCTGATAGCCTCCCTACTCTCAACAGGCCTGTGTGTCGGAGTGCTAGCGCTCCTGATGAGGTCCCTCAAATAGAAGGCCGAGTCGTATTGCCGCTGAACCCAGGGAGCGACCAGTTGAATCGCCCCGGCTTCTGTAGACACCCCGAAGCCTCATTTTGATTGCTGCTTTTCAAACTCTACCGGAGATAACCCGTTGTTGTGTCCGTGCTGTCGTCTGGTGTTGTAGAACATCTCGATGTAGTTGAAGACGTCGGACCTTGCTTCCTCGCGTGTCACGTAGATCCGACGCTTGATGTGCTCGCGTTTGAGAAGTCGGAAGAAGCTCTCGGCGACCGCGTTGTCGTGACAGTTACCTCGCCGGCTCATGCTGCTGACGAGTCCATGCACTTTCAGAAGATCTTGCCAGTCGTGTATGGCCTACTCTCTCCAGACGCCGGCGGTGATGGGAAATTGCCCGAACGACTTGCGCCTGTTGCCGGCTCGCCCAGGACCTACCTCTCTTGCTCGGCTGACCGGTCGAATGCTGGAAGCTGTGGTCGATCCCGGCCCCAATGCCCGTCATGCAACCCCAATGACTACCTTCCCGAATGGTCCTTCCTGAAGCCGCTTGAACGCGGCAGGCGCTTCGGAGAAGGAAAACACCCGATCGATCACCGGCTTGATGCCGAACGAGTCGATGGCAAGGTTCATCCCTTCAAACGAGCGTCGGTGCCCAACGGAAACGCCGCGCAATGTGGCACGTCGGAGCTGAAGCGGGATCGCTGGCATCCGCAGCTCGGTGTCCTCCATGAAGCCGATCTGGAGGATATGCCCGCCGCCGGCCAAAGCCTGCACAGACTGGCGCAGGTTGTCGCCGCCGATCATCTCCAGGATGTGGTCGGCGCCCTCGTCCTCTGTGAGATCGGCAACCGCCCTGGCCCAGTCGGGCGTTTGCACGCCACGTTCAATGCGCCCGCGCCTACCGGCACATCGTGCAGCACCTTGCCGCTGGCCACGTCGACGATGAGCAGGTTGTCGGTGCCCTGCGACGCCACGAAAAGGCGGTTGCGCTTCGCATCGAAGGCGACCCCGGAGGCGCTGATCGAATTGCCCAGGTCGATGACCTTCTCGACCTTGCCGCTGGCCACGTCGATCACCGCCGCCTCGGGCGTGCCGATGCTCACCGTGAACAGCTTGCCGCTGGCTTCATCCAGCACCAGGCTCATCGGCACGAACTTCTCGTCGTCCACGCCGGATGCCAGCGTGATCGGCTCCAGCGCCTTGAAGGTCTTGGCATCGAACACGGACAGGTGATCCTCGCCCGCCGCTGACGCGAATACCTTGCCGCGCTTGGCATCCACCACCACGTCGCGCGCATGCGGCACCGCGCCCACCGGGAACTGGTGCACCAGCGACAGGTCCGACTGGCGGTATACCGCCACGGTGTCCTGGCGGGTATTGCTGACCCACACGTTGCCGTTGGCATCGTCCACGCCCACGCCGTACACGGCGAACACGCTGCCGCCCTTGGCGTCAGGCACCTGCGCCGGGGTGATCGCCTTGACCACCTTCAGGGTCTTCGGGTCCACCTTCAGCAGCTGCGACTGGGTCACCGGCGGGCGGCCCACCGCCGAAGTCACGAACAGCGCATTGCTGCCCGCGCTGTAGGCGCTCTGGTACAGGCCCTGGACCAGCTTGCCTGAGCTTTGCTTGAATGCCTGCTGGCCACTCAGCGGCAGGTTCGGCGACACCCGCAGCGCAACCACGGTCGCGGCGGCCGGCTGGCTGGCGCGCACCACCACCGGGTGCTGGCCGGGCACGGCGTCGGCCGGGATCTGCACGCTGGCCTTGAAGTTGCCCTGCTCGTCCACCACCACCGGCGTGGCGTTGAGTACGGTCTCGCCGCGCAGCAGGGTCACCTGCTGGCCGGGCACGAACGCGCGGCCGGTGACCTCGGCGGTGCTGCCCGGAATCACGTTCTCATTACGGGCACTTACCGTGCCGCGGAAGCCGTTGGCGGGCGCATCGAACACCGGCTGTGCGGACACCGCACCGGTAGCCAGCGACAGGGCCAGGGCCAGCGCGGCAACGCGCGGGAGGGAAACCAATCGGGACATAGCAGACTCCTTCTGTAGGGGCGCGCCAGCGGCGCGTGTCACAAGGGTTGCCTTGGCAGGGCCGGATCGGCGCAGCCTGGGTAAGGGAAAACTCAATCGGCGCTCTTGTCGGCCACGCCATACAGCGCGGCCAACGTGGCTTTCAGCGATGCCGGCAGCATCGGGCCGTGGCCCAGACCGGGAAATTCGCGGTAGGTGACCTGCACGCCCGGCACCTTGGCCAAGCGCCCGCTCAACGCATGCGCAGCATCGGGCGTGGCGCCTGCGATACGGCGCAGATGGGCGACCACGCGCGGGTTGCTCATGTCACGCACGCCGCGGTTGCCGCTGCGTTCGTCACCGCCAAGCATCAGCCACACCTTCGCCGGCGAGGGATGGGCGATGAAGCCCTGCTCCATCGCGCCCTGCGGCGCGCCCTGGCTCCACCACAACGAAGGGCTGGCGCTGACGTACTGCTGGAAGGCGGTGGGCTGCGTATACAGGGTGCTGAGCACGAACAACCCGCCCAGCGAATGACCCCAGAGCGCCTGCTGCTTCGTGTCCACGCGGGCACGGCGCTCCACCTCAGGCTTGATCTGCTGCTGGATTACCTCGAGGAACGCCTCGGCGCCGCCACCACTGGACTGCGAGGTGCCGTTCTCGTCGTTGGCCGTGTCCACCCAGGCGGTGTAATCGAGCGTACGGGCGGGCGAATCGATGCGCAGGTCGTTGTCATAGCCGATGAACACCAGCAACGGCGCAGCATGTGCGGCCAGGTCGCTCAGCAAGGCCTGGTCGAACACCATGGCCGCTGCATTGCCATCCAGCATGTACAGCACCGGCGCCGGCGCGCTGGCCTTGCGCGTGGGGACACCGATGTTCACGCGCCAACGCCGTGCGGGCTCGCCACTTTCAATAACGAAACGTTCGAACCGATAGCTCTGCGCCGGCTGGTCCAGCACGGTCTCGCCGACGGTCTGCAGGGGATTGCGCTGCTGGGCGGCCGCCGGCGCCATCGCGACCACGCCCAGTGCCGCAGCAGCGCCAACGTTGCGCAACCACGGGGAGAGAACAGCAATCAGACTGGAAAGCACGGCAGGCACGACTCAGGGCAAGGCGATCGCCCCAGTGTACCGCAAATGCGAATGGGTATCACTTGCCTGGTGAACACCCCGCAACGGTCCCACGACCGCTGGTCCTTCCCCGCAACGGTAACTCACGACCGCTGGTCCTTCCCTGCACCGGTAACTCACGACCGGTGCTCCTTCCCTGCACCGGCAACTCGCGACCGGTGTTCCTTCCCTGCACCGGCAACTCACGACCGGTGTTCCTTCCCTGCACCGGTAGGTCACGACCGTTGGTCGTGACCCAACAAACAGAAAGTCCGGCCAAAAGGCCGGACTCTCGTTATTCCGTCTGCGCAGCAGCTTATTCTTCTTCTTCCTGCTGGCCGCCCTGCTGGTTGCGCTCGCCCTTCTGGTTCTGGTCCTGCTGTTGCTGCTGGCCCTGGCGCTGCTGGTCTTTCTGGTTCTGCTGGTTCTGCTGGCCCTGCTGCGGATTCTGCTGGCCCTGCTGCGGATTCTGTTGGTTGCCCATCATGCTTCTCCGGTAGACGGCGTCGAAAGCGATGCCGGTGAGCCAACACTAGGCATCGCCGCGTTACCGCCGTGTGCGGTGGAAAGCCCGCGCGTCAACGCATCACGCATGTACGTAAACAGTTCAGAACTGAGCGCGTTCTTCGTCACGCCGTTGTCGCACAGCAGATGACTCAAGGATCCGCATCGAAGATCACGGTAACGTCACCGCGATAGTGGCTGCCGGGGTGGTCCAGCATCTTGTTGACCGGCTCCCCATTGACCGCAAAGTGAAGCCGCGAGGGCCGACGGATCACCAGCGACTGCGTGGTGAAGACAGGCGGCGCCATGGTCGTCGTCAGCGGCAGGCCCACCGCGTCTTCCCCGGTGGATGCCACACGGAAGCCCGGCAATGTCAGGTGGATGTCCAGCGGTGCATCCTCCGCAGTCTGGGTCATGTTGCGGATCGCGCATCGGCCATCGGGTAACGGGTACTGGCACTGCAGCGATACACTGAACTGGCCGGAGCTGCTGACAGTGAACGGAAGCTCCCGCTCAAGCGTCTTCGGCACGATCCCATGATCGCTCCACTGCGTCCAGCCGCCCTTCGGGGCGAGCACGGCGCGATCGCTACCCGGCGGCAGCTCGAGTTCGAAAGGATGATGCACGTCCAGCTCGAAGTGGACGTTCACCACGTTGTCGTCCAGCACCATGCCGTTGCCCAGATCGAAATCGGCGCCCTCGCCGGTGCCGCCCACTCGGAACATCGTCATGCCCCGGTACACACCGCTAGGCATGCCTAACGGCTCGGGAGTCGTCAGCTTGTAGGTGAAGTCGAACTCACTCATGACGTAGTTGTTCGTGTCAATCCAATGCAGTGCACACGCCACCACGCCTTCGCCACCGTCCCGACGCAGCATCATGCGCATGACGCTGCGGTTGTTGGCGTTCCGGTTGGTCAAACCGAAGCCGCAGTTGTTTGCCGCACCAAGAGACGCCGGTTCAGTGCGACCATCGCCGTCCTGGTCCCAGAGTCGCAACGCCGTTCCAATGATGCTGAACTTGAGATCGAACGTGTGCGCACCATCGTCCGATGTGACATTTACCGTCCGCGCCGATGGCATGCCGACATAGAACCCGTTCGGACCGTAGTTATCCTCGCGGATGGCGTGCTTCGCTCCACGGATCCCCGTGTCGATGCTCCACCAATTGTTGTTGATGCAGGCCTGCAGGTGCGTGCTGTTGCACACCCCGGACCACGGCGTGGTGTTGACAAACTCACGCTTGTCCGGATTGAGGACGCTGGGCTTGAACTCTGCCGTGATAAGGATATCCGACGCATGCGCGCTACCAACGCCCATGAGCAGTGCCAGCACACACAGCGCCCGGCGCAGTCGTAGGCGAACCCTGGTTGAGTGAATCGAGATGGTCATGGCATTGCTCCAGCAGCCGGTGCGCTTGGTCCGGACTGCGCCTGGGTGAAGTTGGACGGCGGGCACTGCAGGATGCCGACCAGCCAGGTGTCGCCTTCGGGGCGGGTGGTGGTGCCGTCGAACGCGAAGCTGCAACCGGCCACCTTGGGGTGGCGAACTTCCAGCGTCGGGGTTTTCGCACTCATTTCCAGCGCGAAGAACCCGTCCGCCTCGGCGACGCTGCGCCCGGCATGGTTGATCACGTGGGCGCCAGCCAGCGGGTTACCAGCGGTGTCCTTGAGGTGGCCCATCACTGTGAAGGTGCTGAGCACTTCCACCTTGCCGTAGGCCACGCCACCCTTGTTGAGGTGATAGTCCAGCGTGGCCGGCTGGATGCTGGCCGCCGGTGCGGCGCGCCCATGGAAGTCGATCTGCAGGGCGCCCGTGCGATAGGCGGTAACCGGCAGGAAGTTGCGGCCCGGGTGCAGCACGTACGAGCCGCCGCGGCTGTCGTGCGCGCGCAGTGCCACGTCGGGCAGCTCCGTGCTCACGTCCACGATCATGCCGGTATCGACGCTGCTGACCTGACCCGCACCGGCGATGGCGAGCTTGCCGACGCCAATGGCCATGGTGCTTTCCAGGTTGAGACCGCCACTGAGATTGCCGCCCAGCGACGAGCGCTGCGCATGCATGTCACCGCGCAGTGCAGGATGCTCGAACTGCGCGTTCGTGCTCAGGCCCAGCCCGTCGCTGTCCAGCGTGGCCTGCCCGGCTACACTACGCAGCAGGCCCTCTTCATAGCTCTGCTGGGCGCCCGCGCTGGCATACAGGCTGCGCCCGCCATGGGTGGCGGTACGGCTGCCGAGGCTGCCGCTGTAGCGGCGCCCTTCGCGGCCCAGCGCGATGTTCAGGGTGAAGTCCACGCCGCGATTCCGGCGCATGCCACTGCTCGCGTTGCCCGGGCGGTCGAACACCGCCGCACGCCAGGTGGCGTCGCTGCCGAACAGGGTCTGGCGGCGGCTGAACGACAGATCCAAGCCCACGCCGTTGCTGGTTCCGCTGTGATGCGACACGCGCGCGGCAATGTGGCTGCTGTCGCCCAAGCGACGGTTCATGCTCAGCGCACTGGTCTGCAGCCAGCCCGAACGGGTCTGCGGCGCCTCCGAGCCCGGCGGCAGCGGCGGGTAGGCATCATCACCGGGACGGCGACGCTCCTGCCAGCTGCGGTTGTGCGAGGCAATCACGGTGCCCTTGCCGTAGCGCCACATGCCCTGCAGGTCCACGCCACTGCCATGGTCGCCGCTGTAGGCGTTGGTGTAGAGGTTGGCACGGTCGTTGATCTGCCAGTCCAGCGAGCCGGCGAAGGCATTCTCGCCATCCAGGTGCTGGGCAGACAGGCCGACGATCGCGCGCGGATGGGCCAGATAGTTGACGATGCCACCCGCGGCAAACGCGCCGGCATTCGGGTCCTCCAGACTGTCCAGCAGGCTGTGCTGGACGCCGGCGAACGCGCTGTAGCGCCAGCGGCGGCTCGGGTCGCGCCAGTTGCCGGGCTTGTGGATGACGGTGGTTTCGCGCGAGCTTTCGCGCCCGTCCTCGATGACCCGCAGTTCGACCTCGTAGATGCCGCCCGGCAGGCGCCGGGTGTCGAGTTCCTGCAGGCCCGGCTGCAGGGGCTGGGTCAGGACCAGGCTGCCGTCGCGGAACACCTCCACGGTGCCCTCGCGGTTGGCGGTCACGTACACCGGGTACAGGCTGGGCGCGCGCGAATCGATGGCCAGGCTGTCCGATGAGCCGGCCATCATGCCCACGGTGGTGTGGCTGAGCGACCCGGGCGCACGCGGCTGGCGGGTGACGCCCTGGAAGTTGGGCAGGAAGTAGCCCACGCGCAGGAAGTTGTCGCGGAATTCGCGCTGCGCGTATAGGCTCTGCACCGAATGGCGCAGCGCACTTTCATCGTCGCCACTGCGGTCCACCTGGTAGTTGCCCACCAGCGTCCACTGGCCCAGGCTGCCCTGCGCGTCCACGGCATAGCGGCCGGCGGCATTCACGCCCTCGCCCGCATAGGCGTTGAGCTGGTGGCGAAGGATCAGGCCACGGCTGCCGCCTTCGGGCAGCGCAAGGTGGCGCACCTGCTCCGCCGCGCGGCCACCCGCTTCGGTGGCAAGGGAGAGCAGCGAGCTCTCCAGGCTGTAGTGAAGCCGCACCAGGCCATCAGTGCAGGCCTGCTCGCACGCACCCAGCGGGCGCGGCGCTGCCAGCACCTTCAACCAGCGCTCGCGTTCGGAGGCCGGTTCGGTGCTGTCGTGGCTGTCGGTGAATTCCAACAGCGACAAGGTGTTTTCGCGGGTCAGCAGCGCCCGGGCATCGCCCAGGTACTGGCCATCGCGTTCGACACGTACCACCAGGGGCACGTCGAAGAAATGGTCACGGAAGTCATCGGGCAGGCCTCCTGCCTGGTCGAGCAGCGTGAGGCTTTCCAGCGCCGCAGGCGCAGCCTGCACTGCTGCAGCACTGCAATAGAGCATGACGGCGGTGGCGAGGGGAAGCAGACGCGGTGACATGGCCATTCCTGTGTGCAAGAAAGAGGGGCGCGGGAGCGCCCCTCCTTGGCAGCCGCAGCTGCCGGGGTGGTGCATGCGCAATCGCGCGGCGTTACGGGGTGCCGCTTTCAAACATCATGAAAACGTTGCCCTGATAGTTGCCGTGCACGTAGCCGTCGCCGGTCGGGGCAGCGGCGGTGATGGCAACCGCGGCACGCTTGCTGGCCGCGGCTTCGGTCGGGGTGGCCACTTCAACCGCATTGGCGGAGCCGACCTGCAGCTCCTGGCCGGCAACGGCCACGGTCAGGTCGATCGCATTGCCGGCGCTGGTCAGCAGCGCTTCGGTGGTCAGGTAGGCGTTGATCGCGCCCAGGCCACTCTTCATGTCGATCTGCTGCTGGATCGGGTCCAGACGCTCGGTCGCGATGTTCCAGCGCATGGACTGGGTCTGGCCGGCCCAATCGCCGACCGGCGAGATCTGCAGGCCGGCAGACGACGGGATGACTGCTTCAACAGTCACCTGGACCGGGAACTGCTCGGTGGCGGCCATGGCGGCAGCCGGGGTCAGAATCAGGGCACCTGCGGCGGCCAGGACGGTGGTCTTGAGGTTCATTGCGTTACATCTCCAACGGGAAGGTGTCGCCTGGAGTCCGGCGACGGGACGGCGGTTCCGGGCGGAACCTAGGGGCTGAGCAGGACGTCCTTGCGGCTGTCCCCCTCAACGATCTGGAAGCGGTGCAGGTGCCCGGCACTGCGCGTGAAGCGCTCGGTGCGCTCGGGCAGCAGGTGCACCTTGCGCGACGGCGAGCACTTGGCCGCCTTGTCCTGCGCACTGCACTGGCGGATGTCGTCGAGCACCACGGTGGTATTGCCTGCGTTGCGCAGCTGCACGTAGGTGTCCTGCGTTTCGGTCTGCACGTCGTAGCGGGCCTGGTCGGGATGCACGATCACGAACACGCCATAGCCGGTCAGGACGTTGACGCCGGCCGACAGTTCTTTGCGGTAGTCATCACGCTGCGCATCGGTCAGCGCGAACTCGTCCTCGGACTGCGGCAGCACCGGCACGAAGCGCACGCGGTAATAGCGTTCAACACTGCGATCGCCCTGCACCAGCAGGCGCGTGGCCTGCTGGCCCTGTGCCGGCACGATCATCCGCGACGGGCTGGCGATCAGCCCTGCGGCGGCACCCGTGCCGGAGGTATCGACCGGGATTTCCTGATGGGTGCCGTCGGCGGCGTAGCGCACCTCGCTGATCTGCACGCGCACGAACGCCGTTGCATCGCCGGTGTTGCGCACCCGCTTGAGCAGCGCGCCTTTGCCCGGTTCGGCGTATTCGTACATCGCGCCGACGTGGATATTGGGGGCGGCGGCTTCGGCCGAATGAGGCGATGCTGACATCGCCATGGCCATAGCTACCGCCATCGCGGTCATCAGACGCTTCATCGAAGGGACTCCTGTTATTGACGGGTCGATCACGAAAGGCGGTTGTCATAACCATCTCGAATCGAGGGCGAAGAATAGGCAGCCGCCTCCTGTCGCCACGTGCAACTTTTTGCAAGAGGCACTGCAATAGGTTGCAACTGCGATTGGAATGACCAACAGATACGTGCGAATGCATCGCCGCGTTGAATGGGGAGCAGCGTAAAGTTCTGCTGCAGCGCGTCACATTCAATATTTCTCAATGCGCCACTGCAATTAGTTGCAGTGGCGCCCAAACGAGAACGCCCCGCTGATGAGCGGGGCGTTTGTTCCTTCTCTTGATTGTGCTTCGAGCAGGCCGTTACTGGGCAGCGTCCTGCTGCCACTTCGCAACCTTGGCACGCGTCTGTGCCAGCAGCGCGTCCAGCGCCTTGCGGTCATATACATGGCCACGCAGCACCACCGTGTTGATCGCGCGCGTGGCCTGGATGTCCTGCAGCGGATTGGCATCCAGCAGCACCAGATCGGCGGCCTTGCCTTCGGCGATGCCACCGTAGCGGTCCAGCGTACCGAACCAGGATGGGCCTGCACGGGTGGCCGATGACAGCGCCTGCGCGGGGGTCAGGCCTTCCTTGACGAACAGGCTCAGCTCATCGTGCAGGCCGATGCCCGGATAATTGAAGGAGTTCAGGAAGCCCGCGTCGGTGCCGGCCATGACGGTCACCCCGGCTTCCTGCAGCATCGGCAGCACGGCCGCTACCTGGTGGTACTGCTGGTGGCGGTCGGCAATCTGTGCCGGGCTGGCCTTGGCCGCGCGTTCCACCCGCCACTGGTAGGTGGCCTGCAGCTTCGGGCCGATATACGCCAGGTACGGATCGTTGGCGTGGTTGTCCTGGTCGAGGAAGTCGAGGATGCGGCCGCCATTGAGCGTGGGCGTGACATACACACCCTTGGCTGCAAAGCCGCGATACGCGGCCATGGCGGTCTCGCGATCAAAGCCTTCATCAAGCCGGCGATTGGCTTCGGCGCGGTCAATACGCTTGGCAGCGAAATCGGCGGCGATGGCGGCCTCGTCCTTGACCCCGGCCTTGTAGGCGTAATCGAGGTGTTCGATCGAGCTGATGCCGGCGTCCACCGCCTGCTGCACGGTCAGCGCCATCGGGATGTGGCCTGACGCACGCAGGCCATTGGCGCGCGCGCCGCTTACCGCGGCCAGGAACAGCGGCGGGGTCAGGGTGCTGTCGGTGATCTTGACGAAGTCCACGCGGTCGCGCTTGAGCTGGGCCAGCGCAGCGTCCAGGTCGGCCTGGCTGCCCACTTCCAGCGTACCCTTCCAGACCGGCTTGATGCCTTCGATCTTGGCGCCGGAGCTGAACAGCTGCGGCCCTTCCAGGCTGCCGCCGGCAATCTCTCCACGCCACTGCAGCACCTGCGTGGGCAGGTCACCGGAGCAGTCGCGGATGGTGGTGATGCCGTGGGCAATGTACAGCGGCAGCAGCGCCTTGTTTTCTTCGATCAGCTCCGGTCCGCCGCCGAAATGCACGTGCATGTCCCACAGGCCGGGAATCAGGAAGCGGCCCTTGCCATCGATGCGCTGCGCTGCCTTCCATTCCTTGGCGATCGCGCGGTCGTCGCCGACCGCGACGATGTCGTTGCCGCGCACCACCACCGCCTGGTCGGCACGGGTGGTGGCATGTTCGACATCGACCACGGTGGCGTGGCGGATGATCAGGTCGGCCTGCTCGGCGGCCAATGCAGCGGGAGCCAGGGCAAGCAGCAACGGGAACGCGGACAGCACTTTCAGGTTCATGGCGGGCGCACTACAGGGAAGACCTCCGCACCATACGGTGCGGAGGTAGGCATTCACC
>NZ_JASCOP010000084.1:0-19011 GCF_029959395.1 Stenotrophomonas sp. PS02300 | reverse complement strand
GTGTTGATGCGCCTTAGCGCATCAACACTGCCTCTTCCGCGCTTGTTGGGTGGATGGCGACGGTGTCGTCGAGCTGGGCCTTGGTCACGCCCATTTTCACCGCGACCGCGAACCCCTGCAGGATCTCGTCGGCCGACTCGCCGAGCAGGTGCACGCCCACTACCCGTTCCTCCTCGCCTACGCAGACCAGTTTGAACAGGCTGCGTTGGGTGCCGTCGGCCAGCGCCTGCAGCATCGGCCGGAAATTGCTGCGGTAGATGCGCACGTCACCGTGGCGGGCGCGCGCTTCTTCTTCGCTCAAGCCCACCGCGCCCAGTGCC
Organism: Stenotrophomonas sp. PS02300; assembly: GCF_029959395.1. Taxonomy (NCBI): domain Bacteria; kingdom Pseudomonadati; phylum Pseudomonadota; class Gammaproteobacteria; order Lysobacterales; family Lysobacteraceae; genus Stenotrophomonas; species Stenotrophomonas sp. PS02300. The sequence goes on along the minus strand of NZ_JASCOP010000084.1, from coordinate 18,691 downwards.
GGGTGCGAGAACACGACGCTGGCGATGTTTTCGTAGTCCATCTTCGCCTGCGGTTGGCCGCCGAACAGGCGGTCCATCAACTTGCGCGCGGCGGCGATGGCGACCGGGGTCAGGCCGACTTTGCCCGCGATATCGCCAACAGCATGCACGCTGGGCACCGCGGTGGTCTGCCAGTCGTCAACCTCGACCTCACCCTTGTCACCGACCACGATGCCCAGTTCCTCCAGCCCCAGCCCGGCGCTGTTGCCACGCCTGCCGGTCGCGAAGAACAGCTGGTCGAAGCGCGGTTCGGTCGGGCCATCGTGGCCGTAAGCGACCAGATCCTCGCCCTCGCGCCGCAGCTCACGCAGCCGGTAATTGCAGATCACCTGCACGCCCTGGTGGCGCAGGTTCTCGGCCAGCTGTGCGGTCAGTTCGGCATCGAACCGTTCCAGCAGCCGTTCGCCCCGCACCAGCAGGGTCACCCGGCTGCCGAGCGCCTGCAGCAGCCCGGCCAGTTCCACGGCGATGTAGCCGCCGCCAATGATCGCCACGCGACCGGGTGCGCCGCACAGGTTGAAGAAGTCGTCCGAGACCGAACCCAGCTCGGCGCCAGGAATGTCGGGACGCTGCGGGTGCGCGCCGGTGGCCAGCAGGATGTGTTCGCCACTGATGCGGATGCCATCGCTGCATTCCACCGTGTGCGCATCCAGCAGCCGGCCCCTGCGCGGTACGCGTACCACGTTGCTGTCGTTCAGGCGCTTGAGGTAGCTGGCATGGATGTTGGCGATGTAGGCCTGGCGATGTACCACCAGCTCCTTCCAGTCCAGCGCCGGTCGCGCCGGCACATCGAAGCCCATCGCCGCGGCCAGGCCGATGCGCCCGGAAAGGTCGGCGGCCAGCCACATCGCCTTCTTCGGCACGCAGCCGACGTTGACGCAGGTACCGCCCAGTTCGCCCGGTTCCAGCATCGCCACGCGCTTGCCGTGCTGCGCTGCGCGGAACGCCGCCGCCAGTCCGCCGGAACCGCCGCCCAGCACGATCAGATCGTAGTCGTATTGCGTTGTCATGGGCGCCAGCATGCCACGCCACGTCGCGATTCAGACGTGACGACGCGGCCCGAATCGTTTCATCGGCGCAACGCTGGCCAACGCCCGTAGGTCATCGCGCGCCAGATCCATTCCAGCGGCCCGAACCGGAAATGGCGCAGCCACGCATGGCTGAGCAGCACCTGCACTGCGAACAGCGCCACCGCGAACGGAACCTGCCAGGCACGCGGCATCGTCTCGAACGCGCCCAGCCCGTAGCCGTAGAACAGCCAGGTGCACACCAGCGACTGCAGGATGTACTGGGTCAGCGCCATCCGCCCCATCGGCGCCAGCACGCGCAGGCGTTGCCGCCAGTGCACGATCCAGGCCAGGTAACCCAGGCACATCAGCAGGCTGGCCACCGACGACAACGCATACGCCGCACCGGTAGTGGGCGTGAACGTGCCCGGCGCCAGGTACGGCACCCAGCTCGCGCTGATGAGCATCAACAGCAGTCCAGCCGGCAGCGCGCCGCGCCGCAGCCAGCGGTACAGGCGCTCGAAACGTGCCGGGTCGGCCAGCGCGCCACTGCGCGCGAACCAGCTGCCCAGCAGGAACATGCCCAGCACTTCCGGGCCGATGATCAGCGCGCCGGACAGGGCCGTGCCCAGGTCGCTTGCCCGCTGCGCCACCGCCTGGCCGAAGCTGCCATGGCCATACGCCTGGCGCTGCAGTTCAACGGTCTGCTGGCCCTGCGCCATGGCCGAGCCAAGGGCGCCGCCATCGCCTTCGACCTGTCCGACCAGGCCCAGCATCGCGCCCAGCAGCAGCATCATCGCCGCCGCACACAGGTAGGTGACCACGCCCATCGCCGGCAACCAGCGTTGCGGCGCTTCGCGCGTGGCCAGCAGCGGCAGCGACACCAGCGCGTAGATCACCAGGATGTCGCCGGACCACACCAGCAACGCATGGCACAGGCCGATCAGCAGCAGGCCAGCGCTGCGGCGCAGGTAGAAGGTGGTGAAGTCGCGCCGCGCCGTTTCGGCGCGTTGCGCCATGATGGCAAAGCCGGCGCCGAACAGCAGCGAGAACAGGGTGAAGAACTTGCCCTGCACCAACACGTAGATGGCCGCGTCGGCCCAGTAGTCCAGCCCCTGCCAGTGCGGGTCGATGCCGGTGAACGCCAGGTCCAGCGGGCCGCTCAGCGCTTCCATGTTCATCAACAGGATGCCCAGCAGCGCGACCCCACGCAGGATGTCGATGACTTCGATGCGGTCGCCGGCAGCCACCGGCAGCAGCGTGGGGGAAACTGGCTTCACGGGCGACTCGCTTGGCAGGGCGGACATTATGCCGCCGCGGCCCACGGTCCGCCCGGCATTTCGACGCTGCAGATACGCAACGGCCCGCCGAAGCGGGCCGTTGCCTTGCGCGGTGGCCTGCACTCAGTGCTGGTGGCCGCCGTCGCCGTGCACGTGGCCGTGCTCGAGTTCTTCGGCAGCGGCTTCACGCACGTCGACGATCTCGACCGAGAAGTGCAGGTCCTTGCCGGCCATCGGGTGGTTGAGGTCCACGTCGACCACGCTCATGCCGACCTTTTCCACGGTCACGGCGCGCGGGCCGAAGTTGGTCTGCAGCACGACCTGCTGACCCTTCACCAGGCGGGTGTCACCGAAATGCTTCTTCGGCACGCGCTGGGTCAGGCCTTCCTTGCGCTCGCTGTAGGCGTCGGCCGCCTTGACGTCGACCTCGAAGGTGGCGCCGGCTTCCTTGTCCAGCATGGCCGCTTCCAGGCCCGGGATGATGTTGCCGTGGCCGATCAGGATCGCCAGCGGGTCACGGTCCCTGGAGCTCTCGATCGGCTCCTGGCCCTGCTCGGCGACGGTGTAATGGAAGCGGACGACGCGGTCTTTTTCGATCTTCATGCGGAACTCTTGTGCTGAGGCTGCCAGGGCAGACGGGTGGGACGGGTTGTCGCCCGCCAAGTACGCCGCCATCATGACGGCCTTCTGAGGCCGCGCATTATCCGGACATCACGCACATGACGCCAGTTCCGCGCTTGAACCGCTCTGTTGCCCGGGTTGCCGCCCTGCTCGCGATGGCCCTGCTGGCCGCCTGCGGCGGTGGCAGGACCACCCGCCCCAGCGCGCCGCCCGCCTCCACCCAGGTCTGGCCGACGGTCGTGCCCAACGACCCGCAGGCGGCCAATGCGGTGCTGATGCGCGCCATCGGGCTGGTCGGCACGCCGTACCGGTATGGCGGCAACACCCCCGAATCCGGCTTTGACTGCAGCGGGCTGGTGGCCTACGTCTACCGGGAAATGCTCGACCTGAAGCTGCCGCGCACCTCGCGCGACCTCGCTGCGGTGCAGGGCCCGAAGATCGATCCGCAGCGGCTGGCACCGGGCGACCTGGTGTTCTTCGGCGACCGCGGCAACGTCTTCCACGTCGGCATCTACGTGGGCGAAGGGCGCTTCGTGCATGCTCCGAGCACCGGCGGAACGGTCCGGCTGGATTCGCTGGGCGGCACCTATTGGAAGCAGCACTACACGGGGGCGAAACGCGTCCTTCACTGAAATGAACAGGGCGAAGGTCTAAAAATGTGACCTCCATCACGTTCATGTAAACGGAAATTTAACGAAATTTGTACCAAATCACACGTCTTACACGGCATCATCACCCATCGTTTTTATTCAGTGACCGCCGCGTGACGACAGCCGACCTGACGTGCCAAGGCCAGACCGCCACTTTCCGGCGCACTGCCCGCCCCGCTCTTCTCGCTTTCGCCCTCTGCCTGGCCAGCCTTCCGGCCTGGGCGCAGACGGCACCGACGACCGCCGTCGATGCTGCTCCGGTTGCCACCGTTGCCGCCACCGAGATCCCCGCCGCCGCCAAGCCCAAGGCTGACGCGCCGGCCCGCAGCAAGGCCGATGCCGCTGCCAGTGCCACCCTCGCCGCCCTGCTTCCGCACCTGGCGGCCAACGACACCATTCCGCTCATGGACCGCTCGGCGATGTTCGCCGGCGACCTGAGCCGCCTGCTGGCCAACTACGATGCCAGCTCCGGCGCCAACGGCGTCGTGGTCGGTGGCGCCGCCGACAATGGCAAGGTGCAGTCGCTGCTGCGCCGTGCGATGACCCTGCTGGGCACGCCGTACCGCTGGGGCGGCACCTCGCCGGACAGCGGTTTCGACTGCAGCGGCCTGGTCGGCTATGTCTTCAAGACCGCGCTGGGCATCGACCTGCCGCGCGTCTCGCGTGAAATGGCGCATGACGGCGAAGCCGAGCTGATCAACGACCGCAATGCACTGGCGGCTGGCGACCTGGTGTTCTTCGGCCGCAAGGGCCGGGTCGACCACGTGGGCATCTACGTGGGTGAAGGCCGCTTCCTGCACGCCCCCAGCACCGGCAAGGACGTCCGCGTGGACAGCCTGGTCTCGGGCTACTGGAGCGGCAAGTTCATGCAGGCCCGCCGCGTCGAGCTCTGAGCCGGCCACCCCGCCGCGCCGCCTGAAGGCCGCTGCCCCGTGCAGCGGCCTTTTTCGTTGTGGGCCCGGAATGGCCGGTAACCGGGGCAACCGGCGTTGTCCCTACTGTCGTTCGAGCAAATCCAAGTGCGTGCGACCAGCCCTGGCCGGATTCGGCAGGGGTTGTTGACTCCGGCGTGGGGCGGCTCGCCGGGGTCACGCCGACCAGCAGACACCGCCCGGGATCTTTCCAGTAAAGGTGACGCATGGCGGCAGTCCCTGAATTTCCGGCCCGGTGTGTGATCTGGTTTGGGCAACCACACGCGGCCGAGCGCGCCGCATTGGCGGCGGAAGGGTGGCAGGTGCGCGGGGTGGCCAGCGATGCATGCGTGGCCATCGGCATGCGCGGCAGCGACCTGGTGGTCGGCCTGCTGGACCTTCGCGGGGCGGCCCCCGGCAACGTGGAGCACCTGCAGGCGCTGCTGGAGCAGCACCGGCACATGCGCGTGCTGGCGATCCTGCCGCCCGGCCCCTACCCCACGCCGCCGCCACTGCAGTCGCTGCTGGCGGGCTGCGTGGAGACGTTTACGGCGCCGTTGGATCTCTCCAGCCTGGTACAACGGCTGCAGCACCTGGCAGATGGCGACGAGACGCGCTCGCCGGCGGGTGCGCAGGCGCTGGTGGGCAACAGTGCGGTGCTGCAGGTGGCACGGGCGGCGCTGCGCAAGTTCGCGCCGGTGGAGCTGCCGGTGCTGGTCACGGGCGAGACGGGTACCGGCAAGGAGCTGGCGGCGCAGGCACTGCATGCGCTGTCGCCGCGCCATGCGCGGCCGTTCCTGGCGGTGAACTGCGGGGCGATTCCGGCGGCGCTGGTGCAGTCGGAACTGTTCGGGCATGAGCGCGGGGCGTTCACGGGTGCGGCGACGCGTCGTCTGGGCCTGTTCGAGACGGCCAGCGGGGGCACGGTGTTCCTGGACGAGATCGGCGACCTGCCGCTGGATGCGCAGACGAACCTGTTGCGGGTGCTGCAGGAGGGCACGATCGAGCGGGTGGGCAGCAACCATCCGCTGGCGGTGGACGTACGGGTGGTGGCGGCAACGCACATCGACCTGGAGCAGGCGGTGGAGCGCGGGCAGTTCCGCCGCGATCTGTTTTACCGGCTCAATGTGCTGCGGCTGCCGATGCCGGCGCTGCGCGACCGCGGCAGCGACATCCTGCTGTTGGCGGAGCATTTCCTGGCCAGTTTCCGCCGTCGGCACGTGACGCGTGCGCGCGGGTTCACGACGGAGGCGGCGCAGGCGCTGCTGCGGTTCAACTGGCCGGGCAATGTGCGCGAGCTGTTGAACCGGGTGCAGCGGGCGGCGATCGTGAGCGAGGCCGAGCTGATCAACGTGGCCGACCTGGAGCTGCTGCCACCGCAGGTGGAGATGCCGCAGCGGCTGCTGCACGATGCACGCCAGGCGGCCGAGCGCGATGCCTTGCTGCAGGCGTTGCGCGATAACGCGTTCAACATCACCGCATGTGCCCGCACCATGCAGGTGTCTCGCGTTACCGTGTACCGGTTGTGCCGTAAGCATCAACTTGCTCTGCCGGAGTTGCGCTAAGAGCGAAAAGCCCTGGTCTGCGAATGTCCCTGGCTTGGGCCGGCGGGTGTGGGTTTGCGGGGGACGCCGTAAACCCATCCCTGGGGGCTTGGTCGCCGCATCCATGCGGCTCACACCCCCGCAAACCCACCCCCGCCGACCCTTCGACATCGGGTCGGTGGCCATGGGAAAAGCGGGGCCTTCGGCGGTAGGTATCGACCGTTGGTCGATACGCGCTACAGGATGTACGGAACCTTGAACGCGAGGGTGAAATCTGGCGAATCCGGCGTCAGGCCGATACCCAGCAGACTCACGATCGTGGTGTTCTGATTGAGTGCGTAGGTGATGCCCAGGTTGAGCGTGGCCGCGTTGGCGTCGCTGCCGACGATCTTGACCCACTGGCCGCCCTTGAAGCGGGTGGAGGCGCGTGCGCTGAGCTTGTCGCTGAAGGAGATGCTCAGGCTGGTGCGTTCATTGAAGGCGAACGCGACGCCGGCGCCGAAGTAGTACGAGCCGCCGAGTTTGACGTCACCCGGGTTGACGGTATCGGGGTTGGCATCAAGGTCGTCGAAGCTGTTTTCGAACGAGTGGATGTAGCCGATGTTGGCAAACAGGATGGCCGGGTCGGCGGTCTTGACCGCTGAGAGGCCGACGTTGGCCTGCCAGACGCCGTTGCCGGTGGGCTGCTGTTCGGGCACGGCGAAGCGGATGAAGTCGTCGTCGTCGCGCTCGAGCACTTTCCAGCTGAGGCCGTAGGGTTCGCGGCCGGTCGGGGCGGTGGCGCCCACGGTCAGCACGGTTTCGGGCCAGCGGCCTTTTTCGGCGAACAGTTTGTAGTTGGCGCTCAGGCTGATGTCGCCGAGGCCGTTGCCGGTGGTTTCTTCCTGGGCGATGGCAGCGGCCGAGCCGCCGGCGCCGCCCTTCTGGAAGACGGTCTTGCGGGCCAGGTAGGGCACGTCCAGGTTCAGGGCCAGGCGCGGGGTGAGGCCCCAGCGTGCGGCCAGGTTGTAGGTGAGGGTGTCGGACTCGACGTTTTCGATGGCGATGTTGCCGAGGAAGATCGCGTCGAGGGCGAGGAAGCCGTTGAGGGTGAGCTGCTTGCGGTCGTAGCGGGCGTAGCTCAGGCTGTTTTCCAGGGTGAAGCGCCGGGTGAACAGGGTCGAGGTCTGTTGTTTGACGTCGTCGACGCTGCGCCGCGAGGCCTCTTTGGCCTGCTGCGCTTCGGCGGCGGTGCTGGCGTAGCCGTCGCCGGTCGGCGGTGCGGCGGGGGTGCTGGAGGGCAGTGGTTCGGGCGGCGGCGCTGCGCCGGCCAGGGGGGCGGTCTTGCCGCTCAGGCGGGCCTGCATGGCCTGCACCTGCATGTCCAGTTCGCGCAGCCGGCGCACTTCCTGGGCGTAATTGGCTTTGAGCGTTTCAAGTTGCTGGATGAGTGCCTTGACGTCGGCTTCGTCGGCCGGGGTGGCCGGTGCGTCCTGCGCGTTTGCCGCGGCTGACGCGATCAGTGCCAGCGCCGCCAGCGCCAGCGGTGTCATGCGTATCGAGGTATGCATTTCCTTGCCCTGCGTTCTGGTCTCGTTCCCCCACCCGGCCGGTGTTACTGGCCGGGCCCCATGCCTACGCCGCGTACCAGGTTCATCGCCTGGGCCACGTTCTGGTTCAGCGACGCACTGTTGGCCAACGTCTGCCGCACCAGGTCGATCTGCATGCGGTTGCTGGCCGATTGCCCATCGCTCGCCACGGCGATGCTCTGGCCGACACTGCCGTTGCGGATCCATTGCTGGACCTGGCCCACGCCCTGTATCTGCAGCTGCACGCTGGCGCTGTTGCCGTCCTGCTGGGCCACGGCGCTCACGCCGCCCTGCTGCGCGCTGGCCTGCGGGGCGCTCTGCTCGGTGGTGGTGGGTGCGCTGCCTTCGCGCACGTTCAACTGGGTGGCGTTGCTGGCCACGTTGTTGTCACCGGCCACCTGGATGCTCTGGGTGAGCCCGGCCACGTTCTGCAGGCCGCTGGAATCCACGCTGCGCCCCGGTGTCTCCGGCAGCGGCGCGTCGGCCGCGGTGACGGTGACGCTGGGCGTGAAGCTCACCTTGGGCGTGTTGCCGCCATGGCTGAAATCCATGCCCAGGGTCAGCGCGCTCTGTGCGGACTGGTTGCCCGCCTGCCATTGCGAAACCATGGTCACGCCGAACCAGGCCACGGCATTGCCGTTGACGGTGTAGCGGCCGCGCATCAATTTCAGTTCCGGGTCGGGGATCTCGCTCAATCCCTTGCCGGGGCGTCCCTGCTCCTGCGCCGTGGGTGCATCGGCGGCGTGTACCGGGGCGATCCCGAGCAGCGCGACGAGCAATGCACTGTGCGTCCAGTTTGCGATGTTCATGGTGCCTCCTAGAACAGATCGGCATGGGTGAAACCGAAATCCACCAGTTCCGCGTCGGTGATCGGGCCCTGCCGTGCATACAGCGAACGCGCACTGGGCTGTTCGCCGGGCTGCAGCAACACGGTGTTTCGGTCGAAATCGGTACCGATCACGACGAACACGGCGCGCGACGGCCATGATTCGAGAAATTCGTTGACGGGTATGCTGCGGTTGCCCAGGATCGGGTCCGCTACGTCGACCACGTCACCGCGGACCTGCTTGAGGACCACGAAGTGGCGGAAACCACGCACATCCATCAACACCAGCCCGGGCACGCGCAGCGAGCGCAATCGCTCTTCGTTGACGCGGTAGCCGCGTCCGCGCATGCCCATCGATTCCACATACCGCTTGATGTCCAGCAGCGAAAACCCGCGCTGGTGGACCAGTTCGGGGTCCGAGACCCCCATCATTCCTTCGATCACCGTGCCTTCGTCCGCGTCCAGGTGGTAGGCATAACGCAGGATCGTGGCCAATGCGGCCGCGCCGCAGCTGTAATCGGTGTGTTGGCGCACCACGTTGCGGAAACGCCGTTCCTGCATGCTCTCCACGCGCTGGGAGTACACCGCGCCATTGGGCAGCACGCCGCTGAAGGACACATCACCGGCGCGCGAAGCGCCCACCGGCAGGAGCAACAGCGACAACGCGCAGCACAGGGCTCGGGTCGACCACATCGGCATGGCTCCGGAAGAAGGAAGGAGCCCCTGCCCCAAAGGGGGAGGATGGAACAGGGGCTCCCGGGGAACCCGGCCATTGGCGGATGGCCGGGTTTGTTGCGCTCAACGCGTGTTGCTTGCGAAAACGGACACAGTTACTCGCCACCGCCCGGGGTGCCGCCACCGCTGGACGGCTGGGCCACGGCCAGGGCCAGGCTGTTGGCCTGCAGGTTGCCGGTACCGGCTGCGACGTTCACGCCGATGTTGCCGCTGGCACTGCGGAACGCATCGCCGGACAGCGAGGCGTTGTTCTCGGCACGCTCAACCACCCAGCGGGTGGTCTGGACGGTGCCACTCAGGCTGGCACGCAGGTCGGCATAACCCACTTCACCGTAGGCGAGCACGCCGTGCTCGTCGGTATCGAAGGCAATACCACCCGCGCCTTCGTTGTACGGGTTGTCGGTTGCGCCTTGTGCGTCAGCATCCAGGTCGATGTGCCCGGTCTGGTTGCCACCGGTGTGCGTCGCGCCGGTCCAGGTATCCGGGTAGAAGTTTTCCTTCTGGTAGGCGTTGCCGCGACCGGCATAGCCACCGAGACCGACCGCCGCCGTGCCACCACGGACGTTGCCGCGCAGGGTGACTTCGGTGGTGTCGCGATAGGCCTTCACGTAGCCTTCGTTGGTCACGCTGTTTTCGGCCGAGACCTGGTTCGAGCTGATGCTCGCGGTGGCCATGCGGGCGGTGGACACCGACGCAGCCAGGGCGTTCTTCTGCTCGTTGTTGTTGCCGGCGGCGCTGTTCACGCCGATGTTGCCGGTGGCGCCGCGGAAGGCGTTGCCGCTGAGGCTGGAGTTGTTGACCACGCCATCATTGGTGGTGGTGTTGCCAGCGCCGTACTGGTTCACGTACACCTGCGCATCGGACATGCCGAAGGTGAACGAGGCATCGGCGGCGGACAGCGACGCGGCGTTGTCCTGGGCGTTGTTGTCACCCGCGGCGGTGTTGAAGCCCAGGTTGCCCGAGGCGTCCTGCGCGACGTTCTCGCTGATCGAGGAGTTGTTCTCCAGCAGCTTGTTGTCGCCGTCGTTGTCGGTGATCGACTGGCGGTTGTCGATGATGGCAATCGCGGCCGAGTTCACCTCCAGGTCACCCGATACGGTCGGACGGCCGCGGAACTGCACATCCGCACCCACCTGCAGGTCCGATTCCAGGTTCACGTCCACGCCGTGGTTGTTCTTTTCCTTGCGCTCGTCGGCCTGGATGTTGCTGTTCTTCTGGACGTTTTCGTTGACCGAGACATTGCGCGTGTGGTTCACGTCGCTGGTGTCGCTGTAGCTCTTGGTCGTGGTCTTGGTGGTGGTATCGGTGTTGGTGTTGGTGGTGCTGTTGTTGCGTACGCGGGTACGCGAATCCCAGTCGTTGCGGATGTTGGTATCGATGTTGGTATCGATGGCGGTGGTGATGTCCGTATCGATATCGGTATCGATATCGGTATCGACATTCGTGTTGATGTTGGTATCAACGTCGGTGTTGAGGTTGGTGTTGGCGTTGGTGTTGAGGTTGGTGCGCGTTTCCCACACGTTGTGGATGTGGTTGATGAACGCGCTTGCGTTCTGGTTGTCCTGTGCGGAGGCAGATGCGGTAGCCGCAACTGCGATGGCCAGCGCAAGTACCGTCTTGTTCATGGTGTTCATGGTGCCCTCTCTCTTCACGGTCAATCGGGTGGATGGAACTGCTCACGGGGTGGACTGCACCGAAATGCCCAACTGGTTGGCGGTGGTGTTGCCGGAACCCGCGATTTGATTGAGTTGCAGAACGCCGTCGAATCCCTGCAGTGCGGTGTCCTCCACGGCGACACTGCGGGTTCCGGCGGAACCACCGCGACGTGCGGTGCCCTGCCCCCCTGCTGACGCGATTGCCCCCGACGCGGCCAAGGCCTCGTCGTTCGTCTCGCGTATGCCCTGTTGCGCCAGCGTGGCCGTGACGACGTTGAGCGTCGCGTTGCCGATACCGCTGGCCTGATTGATCATGGCGACGCCGCTGGCGCCGTTCAGTGCCTGGCCGCCGATGCTGGCGCTTGCCTCGAGCGCGCCATCGGCGCGCACGCGGTTGCCGGCGAGGCGTTGGCGTGCATCGATGTTGACCTGTGCGTTCTCGCCACTGGCGATGCCCAGCAGGTTGGCCTGCAGGTTGAGGTCACCGGCGGCCATGTTGACCACCATGGCACCGTCGGCGCCGCTCAGCGCGCGGCCATCCAGGCGGGTGTTGTTGAGGTAGCCCAGCATGCCGGCGTAGTCGTCTGCCTGCTGCGCGTACAGCGACAATGGCAGCAGCAACGAGAACCCCAGCGGGAGCAGCACGGTTGCGCGTTTCATTTGCCGGGCCCGCCAGAGGGGGCACCGGCCGGCTGGCCGAGCGGGAACTGCGCAAGCGCGCCGCGCACCTGGTCGCCGATGCCGCGGGTGGCATTGCCCACCGCGCCCATCGGGCCGCCGATGCTGCGGCCGAGCGAGCTGCCCGACAGCACACCGGTGCTGGTGGCCTTGCCAAGGGTGCTGTTGATGGTGCCGGTGGTGACGCGCTCCACCGTGGTCTGCTGGTGGCCGGCAGAGATACCGGTGTTGGAGCCGAGCGAGGCGTAGTCGTCGTCGCTCAGTTCGTCCATGCCGGTCGGGGTACCCAATGCGCCGGCAACTTCGCGCTTGGGCGATGGGTCGGCGATCAGCGCCACGCCCGGGGGAGCGGGCCGGTAGGCGGGCCGTGCGGACACGTCACGCAGCAGCACCATCTCACCGGGTTGCGCCTTCACGCCCTGCCGCGCGCCTGATGCCTGCACCGCTGCCGGTGCCAGCACCATCACCAGCAGCAGCCACGTCACCGCCGTTGCCTTGCTCCGTACGCGAACGCTGTCCATTGCGACCTCCCGTTACATGCGGAGGGATGGAGCAGCAATCGTGCCAAGTCCGGGAAGGCCGTTCTACGGGCCTCTTGCCGGCATCGACCGTTGTCACTGCAACGCGGGTGTTACACCTGCGTGGAGGTTCACGCGTCCTGAACACGAGCTTGCATGCACCGGGAGGCTGGATAACGCTCGCTTCACACTTGGGTGTATCAGCGTTGTTACACCCGGCGATACAGATGTCACAGTGCGCAGTCATGAAACGCAGACGGGCCGGCAAACGCCGGCCCGCTGCATGACGACCTTACCGATCGTGCTGAGAGGTGCGCTCTTCGCCCTCGTCCACGCCCAGGTTGGTGGACGGGTTGTCGTAGACCTCGCGGTCGAGCAGGCCGGTTTCCTTGGCCACCAGCACCGGCACCAGCATCTGGCCGGTGACATTGGTCATCGTGCGCATCATGTCCAGGATCCGGTCGATCGCGTACAGGTAGCCGATGGTCTCCAGCGGCAGGTTGGCCGCGCTCAGCACCACCGTGGCCATCACCACCGCGGTGCCGGGCACGCCGGCGGTGCCGAAGCTGCCCAGTACCGAGGCGATCAGCACCACCACGTACTGCTCCGGGGTGAGCGGCACCCCGGTGTACTGCGCGATGAACACCGCGCACAGCGCCGGATAGATCGCGCCGCAGCCGTCCATCTTGATGCTGGCACCCAGCGGCACCGCGAACGACGCGTAGTCCTTGTTCACGCCCAGGTTGTGGGTGATGGAACGCATCGCCGCCGGCATCGCCGCGAAGCTCGACGAGCTGACGAACGCCACCTGCATGCCGGGCGCGGCCCCGCGGAAGAACTTCAACGGGTTCAGGCCATGCACCAGCAGCAGGCTGCCGTACACCAGCACGATATGCAGGGCGCAGGCCACGTACAGCGCCAGCACGAAGTTGCCCAGCGGCAGCAGCTTTTCAAAGCCGTAGCTGCCCACCAGCCCGGCGATCAGGCCAAAGGTACCCAGCGGCGTCATCTCCAGCACGAAGCGGGTGACCTGGATCATGATGTCGCTCATCTGCCCGGTCAGCTTGCGCGCCTCGGCGACCTTGTCGCCCAGCTTGACCATGGCAAAGCCGAGCAGGCCGGCGAAGAAGATCACCGGCAGGATCGAACCGCGCCCCGCCGCCAGCACCGTCTCACCGGCCGCGTTGACCTTGGTGCCGATGCCGGTGAGCGCGTAGAACACGTTGGACGGCACCACGTCCATGACCACCTTGACCACGCTGGGCACTTCGCGCGGCGTGTAGCCGTGGTCCATGCTCAGGCTGAGGTTCCCGGTACCCGGCTGCATCAGGGTGCCCACGGCCAGGCCGATGCCCACGGCCAGCGCGGCGGTGATGATGAACCACAGGAAGGTGCGCCCGCCCAGCGCCGCCACGGACTTCTGCCCGTGCAGCGACGAAATGGCGTTGATCACCGCGAAGAACACCAGCGGCACCGCGATCATCTTGATCAGCGTGACGTACAGGTCGCCCAGCGGGCCGAACCAGGTTTCGGCGGCGGGGCCAAGCAGCCAGCCGGCCAGCGCGCCCAGCACGAAGCCGCCAAGTACGCGCTGCCAGAACGGGATCCGCAGCCAGGCAGACACCAGCGTCATGAGCATTCCAGGGAGAGAGTGACAGCCCCTCACCTTAGCCCAACGCGCCCCTGCGGACGAGGCGCACAGAAACAAATCAGCGTGTCATCGGCGTGCCTTGCGGGGTTCTGCATAATGAACGCCCGTTTCACCATTGAGATACGCGCGTCCATGTCCCGTTTCACGCCTCTTGTGGCGGCCGTCGCCACCACCCTGCTGCTCGGCGCCTGCGCCACCTCCGCCCCTGCCTCCCGCGCCACCCCCGGCTCCGTTCAGGTCGATGTACCGGCGGTGGCCCACCCGGCCGGTGAAACCCCGCAATGGTGGTACCGCAGCGGCGCCGCCCGGGCCGCCGGCAGTGGCGCGATGGACGGCCGCGCAAAGAACGTGATCCTGTTCCTGGGCGATGGCATGAGCCTGACCACCGTGGCCGCCGCACGCATCTTCGAGGGCCAGCGCAACGGCAACCCGGGCGAAGAGAACCTGCTCTCCTGGGAGCGCTTCCCGGCCACCGCGTTCAGCAAGACCTACAACACCGATTCGCAGACCCCGGATTCGGCCGGCACCATGACCGCCATCACCACCGGCGTGAAGACCCACATGGGCGCCATCGGGGTCAGCGCGGGCAGCCGCAGCGACTGCGCCGACAGCCTGGGCAAGGGCCTGCTGACCTGGCTGCAGCTGGCCGACAGCGCCGGCATGGCGACCGGCGTGGTGACCACCGCGCGCCTCACCCACGCCACCCCGGCCGCGACCTACGCCCATTCGCCCGAGCGCAACTGGGAAAGCGACGCCGACCTGCCGGAAGCGGCCAAGGCCGCCGGCTGCAGGGACATCGCCCAGCAGCTGCTGGACACCTCGCGCTACGGGCGCGGCCCGCTGGTCGCGCTGGGGGGCGGTCGTGCCCAGTTCACCAACGTGGAAGAAACCGACCCGGAGTACGACGACAAGGTCGGCCTGCGCCTGGACGGGCGCAGCCTGGTCGGCGAATGGAAGCAGGCCCACCCGCAGGGTGCCTATGTCTGGAATGCCACGCAGCTGCAGGCTGCGGCCAACGCACCGGCGATCCTGGGCCTGTTCGAGCCGGACCACATGCGCTATGAGATCGAGCGCAAGGACGACCCCTCCGGCGAGCCCAGCCTGGCCGAACTGACCAAGGCGGCCATCGGCAACCTGTCGCGCCACCAGGAAGGCTACGTGCTGATGGTGGAAGGCGCGCGCATCGACCACGCCAACCACAGCGGCAACGCCTATCGCGCGCTCAGCGATACGGTGGCGCTGTCCGACGCGGTGCGCGCGGCGGTGGAGGCCACCTCCGACCAGGACACGCTGATCATCGTCACCGCCGACCACTCGCACACGCTCAACTTCGTGGGCTACCCGGCGCGTGGCAACCCGATCCTGGGCAAGGTCAAGGACAAGGGCGGCGAAGACGGCGCCGGCGCGCTCGACCTGGCCCGTGACGGCCTGGGCCTGCCCTACACCACGCTCAGCTATGCCAATGGCCCCGGCTTCACCGGTGCCACCAACCAGCAGCCGGCGGGCCCCAAGGCCTACCCGCACAACCCCAGCAGCTTCGACCCGGCCAAGGGCCGCCCGGACCTGACCCACGTGGACACCGAGCACCCGGATTACATGCAGGAAGCGCTGGTGCCGATGAAGAGCGAAAGCCACGGCGGCGAAGATGTCGGCATCTGGGCCCGTGGCCCAGGCAGCAAGGCGGTGCGCGGCACCATGGAACAGAACGCGATCTACCACATGATCGTGCAGGCCACCCCGCGCCTGCGCCAGCGCCTGTGCGATGCCGGCACCTGCGACGCCAAGGGCGTGCCGGTGGAACTGCCGACGCCGACCGCCTTCGAGCGCAAGGACGCGGGCAACTGATGCGGCGGGCCGGCGTGCTGGTGGCGTTGCTGGCCCCGGCGGTGGGCCTGGCCGCGCCGCCGGCCTGCCAGCGGCTGACCGAGGAAGACGGGTTGCAGCCGCTGGCCGGCTGCCACCTGGAGCAGGGCCGGCTGTCGCTCGACGCGGCGGCACGTGCCCGGCTCGATTACGACAGCCAGGGGCTGGCCGCGGTGTACGCCGGGGACCGCTTCCACTACGTCAGCCGCCAGGGGCGCAGCCAGGCGGTGATCACCTGGGACAACGGCCCGGATTACGTGGAGGAAGGCCTGCTGCGCGGCCGCGTGGGCGAGCGCATCGCCTACTTCGATGCCGCGCTGGCACAGGCGGTACCGGGCACCTACGATTTCGGCTGGCCGTTTTCCGATGGCATTGCCCAGGTCTGCAATGGCTGCCGGCGCGGCACGCCGGATGGCGATGGCCACACCCCGATGGAAGGCGGCGAGTGGTTCCACATTGACCGCCAGGGTCGCCGCGTGGCCGATCCCGCCGGGCGATGAGCCTGCGTGATGGCGGCGCGTGCTGCCAAGGCCGATACTGGCCCTCTGCCTGACATGTCCCCTTCGATGCCTACTGCGCTGCCCCCTGCCCCCGACCTGCCCGCACCCGTATTGGTGGGTTTCAGTGGCGGACTGGATTCGACGGTGCTGCTGCACTGGCTGGCCCAGTCACCCGCGCAGCGCGCCGCCGGCCTGCATGCGGTGCACGTGCACCACGGCCTGCAGGCCGATGCAGATCGTTGGGCGGCGCACTGCGAGGCGACCTGTGCGGCCTGGTCGATTCCGCTGCAGGTGATCCGGGTGGCGGTGCCGCGCGACAGCGGTGCGGGCCTGGAAGCCGCGGCACGGCACGTCCGCCGCGAAGCGTTCGCGCGCGTCCTGCGCGAAGGCGAACACCTGGCCCTGGCGCACCACCGCGATGACCAGGCCGAAACGTTCCTGCTGCGGGCGCTGCGTGGCTCCGGCGTGGATGGCCTGGCGGCGATCCGGGCGCATGCCCCGTTCGCCGCCGGCTCGATCTGGCGGCCACTGCTGCAGATTCCGCGCAGCGACCTGCTGGCCCATGCGCAGGCCAACGCACTGGAATGGATCGAAGATCCCAGCAATGCCAGCGATGTGGCCGACCGCAACTTCCTTCGCCTGCACGTGCTGCCACTGCTGCAGCAACGCTGGCCGCAGGCCGATGCGGCCTTCGCACGCAGCGCCGAACTGAGCGCGCAGGCACAGCGCCTGCTCGATGCCTCCGACCACGACGCCTTGCGGCGCTGCACGGTATCGCCCGGCGTACTCGACTGCGCCAAGCTGCACCGGCAGCCACGCGAGCGCCGCGCGCGGCTGCTGCGGCAATGGGTGCGCAGCGCGGGGCAACCGCCGTTGCCGGCCGCGGGCGTGCAGGCGATCGAACGCGAATTGTTGCCCGCTGCCCAGGATGCCGATGCGCAGTTTGCCTGGCAGGGCGTGCGCATCCGCCGCTGGCGCGGCCACCTGTACCTGCTGCCGATGGCGTTGGCGCTGCCGCTGGACTGGAGCGTGCATTGGGATGGCGCCAGCCCACTGGCGCTCCCCGATGGTGGCGAACTGGCCCTGATCGGCGCCAAGCGGTTGGATGAACCGGTGCAGGTCAGTGCACGCCGCGGCGGCGAGCGCATCCAGCTGCGCGGACGCAGTCATTCGCACGCGCTGAAGGACCTGCTGCAGCAGAGCGGCTTGCCCCCGTGGCAGCGCCGCCAGGTGCCGCTGCTGTATGCAGACCAGACGCTGGTGGCGGCCGGCGACCAGGTGATCGCGGCACCCTTGCAGCAGTGGCTGGATGAACAGCATGCCCGCCTGCGCTGGACGCCGGGCGCGGCGTGAATTGACCCCTTGGGGCTGGCGCTTCACACTTGCCGCATGGCCAAGAAATCCCCCACAGACGCCTCCCCGGTCGCCCACTTCGAGCATTCGCTGGAAGAACTGGAGCAGCTGGTGGAGAAGATGGAAACCGGCGACATGAGCCTGGAGCAGTCGCTGAGCGCCTATGAGCGCGGCGTGGGCCTGTACCGCCAGTGCCAGCAGGCGCTGGAACAGGCCGAACTGCGCGTGCGCCTGCTCAGCGATCCGGCCCGCCCGGAAACCGCCGAGCCGTTCGACCCGCCCAGCCATGACGGTTGAGTCCACGTTCGCGCGTTGGCGCGACCGCATTGAAAGCCAGCTCGACGCCAGCCTGCCCTCGCCCGACCAGGCGCCCAAGCGCCTGCACCAGGCGATGCGCTATGCGGTGCTGGGGGGCGGCAAGCGCATGCGCCCGCTGCTGGTGTACGCCAGCGGCCAGATCTTCGGCGCCGACGAACACGCGCTGGACGCGCCGGCTATGGCGGTGGAGCTGATCCACGCCTATTCGCTGGTGCATGACGACCTGCCGGCGATGGACGATGACGCATTGCGTCGCGGCCGCCCGACCACGCACATCGCCTTCGACGAAGCCACGGCGATCCTGGCCGGCGATGCGCTGCAGACGCGCGCGTTCGGGCTGCTGGCCGATGCGGCGTTGCCGGCGCTGCTGCGGGTGCACTGCCTGCAGGCACTGACCCACGCCTCGGGCGCGGCCGGCATGTGCGGTGGCCAGGCGTTGGATATCGATGCAACGGGCCACGCGCAGCCGCTGGCCGACCTGCAGCACATGCACGCATTGAAGACCGGCGCGTTGATCCGCGCGGCGGTCCGCATGGGCGCGCTGTGTGGTGATGCGCCGCACGCGGACCTGCTGCAGCTGGACGATTTCGCCAACGCCCTCGGCCTGGCCTTCCAAGTGCGCGATGACATCCTGGACGTGGAAGCCAGTTCCGAACAGCTCGGCAAGACGGCGGGCAAGGACCAGGCGCAGGCAAAGTCCACGTTCCCGGCATTGTTGGGGATGGACGGTGCGAAGGCCGAGTTGGCCGCGCTCAGCGAGCGCATGCACGACAGCCTTGCAGGTTATGACGAACGCGCTGATGCGTTGCGTGCGCTTGGGCGGTTGGCGGTCGAGCGCAACCACTAACGTCGAAAGCCCTGGTCTGCGAACGTCTCTGCGCAGGGCCGGCGGGTGTGGGTTTGCGGGGGGCGCCGTGAATACGTCCGTGTAGGCTCTTGCGAAACATCCATGTTTCGCAAAGCCCCCGCAAATA
>NZ_JASCOP010000083.1:0-19038 GCF_029959395.1 Stenotrophomonas sp. PS02300 | reverse complement strand
GGGCGGCCCCTTTTTGGCGCGTTGCGGGGCGGGGCTGGCGGGGGCCAACAGCGGGCCCCCCCCCGGCAGCAGCGCCTATGACGCACTGCGCGAAGCGCAGGCGCTGGCCCCGCAGGATGCGCGGGTGCGTGCGGCCGCGCAGCAGCTGGTGCCCGCCACCCGGCAATGCGTCGAAGATCGCCTGCGCGAGAACCGCGTGCAGGCCGCGGGCGCGTGCCTGGAAGCGTGGCAGGCGCTGTCGCGCAGTGGTGGCCAGGCCGATGCCGCCCAGCGCCTGGGCCAACGCTGGCTGGCCATTGGCAGCGAGCGCCTGGGACGGGGCGACGTGGCGTTCGCGCAGGAAGCGCTGAAACAGGCTGCGCGTTGGGGTGTTTCCCCGGCGACGGCCGAATACCAGGCGCTGCAGCAGCGCCTGCGCGATGCACCCGGTCGGCTATAGTGCGCGCTCGTTCCAACGTGGGAAGGCAATGACGGTTCTTGTTTCGGGTGCGACCAGCCAGATTGGCCGGTTCCTGTTGCCGCGGCTGGTGGCCGCGCAGGTGCCCGTGCGGGCCTTGAGCCGGCATGCACAGCCGGCACAGCCGGGGGTGGACTGGCAGGTGGGCGACATGCGCGCGCTGCCGGCGCCGCCGCAACCGCTGCAGGCGATCGTCAGTTTCGCGCCGCTGGATGCATGGGGCGACTGGCTGGCCCGGCAGCACGCCGCGCCGGCGGCGAAGATCATCGTCACCAGCTCCATGAGCGTGTTGACCAAGCAGGGATCGGCACAAGCCGATGAACAGGCCTTGGTGGCGCTGCTGCAGCGGGGCGAGCGGAACCTTGCCGAACAGGCCGAGCGGCTGGGCATGCAGTGGACCGTACTGCGTCCCACGCTGGTGTATGGCGCCGGGGTCGACCGCAGCCTGACCCCGATCGTGGCGCGGGCGCGGCGCACGCGTCTGTTTCCCATTCCCATGGCCCACGGGCTGCGCCAGCCGGTGCATGCCGATGACATCGCGCTGGCGGTGATGGCGGTGTTGCGCAGCGATGCGGGATCCGGCCAGACCCTGCAGATCGGCGGCGGCGAACGGCTGGATTACCAGCAGATGTTCCAGCGCGTGCGGGCGAGCATGGGCAGCGTCACGCTGCCGCTGTACCTGCCGCAGGCGGCGCTTGCCCTGCTTGCGGCCGCCGTGCCGCGCGCCCGCGGGCCGGTGTCGCGGCTGCAGCAGGACCTGGTGGCGGACAACACCGAACTGACCCGACGCCTGGGCGTGGTACCGCGCGCGTTCCAGCCCACGCCCGACACCTGGCGGCCGAGCCACCCCTGACGCACGCGGTTACTGGACGAACACCCGCCGCACCGTGTCGCGCGCGGCATCCAGCGAGAAGTGGTCGGCCACGTTGTGCAACCCCGCGGCCGACAGCTTCTGCCACAGCGCTTCGTCGCGATACAGGCGGACCACGGCGTCGGCGAACGCGTCGGCATCGTCGGCTACCAGCACATCCTCGCCATCGCGCAGGTGCATGCCTTCGACCCCCACGGTGGTGGCTACCACCGGCTGGCCGTGGGCCATGCTCAGGTTGACCTTGCCCTTCACGCCGGCGCCGAAGCGCAGCGGTGCCACCGCGATGCGCACCTCGTCCATGTAGGGCGTCACCACCGGCACGAAGCCATGGATCTGCACGCCCGGCTGGGTGGCGGCCAGCGCCTGCAGGGCAGGGGGAACGTCGGCGCCGATGCAGTGGAAGCGCACGTCGGGCAACTGCGCGCGGATGCGCGCGAACACCTCGCCGATGAACCAGTGCATGGCATCCACGTTCGGCGGATGGCGGAAGCCGCCGACGAACACCAGGTCGCGGCGCTGCGCCCAGCTGGCGCCGCCACCGGCCACTTCATGCAGGTTGGAGATCAGCTCCACGTGCACGGCCGGGGCATCGACCTGCAGCTGCACGCGCTCGGCCTCGCTGACCAGCACGGTCACATCGCTGGCGGCCATCACCGCAAGTTCGCGGCTGCGGGTGCGCTGGGCATTGCGCAGCAGCCCGGCATCGCCGGCCAGCTCCGCGCCGCGGCGTTCGCGCAGGTAATGCAGGTCCACGGTGTCGAACACGCGGCGTGCTTCCGGTGCATAGCGCCGCAGCAGCGGCAGGCATTCGCTGGCCACGTGGTGGCGCACCATCATCACCACCGCAAAGCGCGGCCCGTGCTCGCGCAGCCACGCGCCGACGCCTTCCAGGAACGGGGCGTACCAGACCTCCACGCCCAGCTTCTGCAGCGCTTCGGTGGGCGCGCCGGCATGTTCGCGGAGGGTTGGCACGAACACCACGTGCAGGCCTTCGGCGAGCAGCATGCGGATCAGGTTGTACTGGCGCAGCGAGCCGGAATCGCGGTCCGGCTGCGGCACCCGTTCGTCCAGGATCAGCACCTGGCGCTGCTGGCGGTGCAGCAGTGCCGGCGTGGGCACGTTGCCCACGGCAGGATGGCCGGCCAGTACCTGTGCCCACTTGGCGGCGAACACGCCCTGGTTGCGGACCTGGTAGGCCTTGACCCCGCTGCCGGTATCGGTGCCGTTGCTGGTGCCTTCGTCGTGCACCACCCGGCTGGCCGGCTGCACCAGCACCCGGCGGCCGGCCGCGCGCACCGCGAAGGCCAGGTCGGTGTCTTCGTAGTACGCCGGGCGGTAACGCGTATCCAGTCCGCCGAGCTGGTCCCAGAGCGCGCGCGGCAGCATCAACGCCGCACCGGAGCAGTAGTCCACGTCGCGCAGCGCGCGGTAGCGCGGGTCGTCGGGCGATTCGAAGCGGCCGTAGCTCCAGGCGCTGCCATCGTTGAACACCACGCCGCCCGATTCCTGCAGGCGGCCGTCGGGATACAACAGCTGCGAACCGACCAGGCCGGCCTCGGGCACCGCGTCGAAGGTGTCCAGCAGCGCGTCCAGCCAGCCGGGCTGCGGCACGGTGTCGTTGTTGAGCAGCACCACGTAGGTGCCGCGCGAACGTGCCACGCCGTCATTGCACGCTTCGATGAAACCGCCGTTGGCTGCGCGCACTTCAAAACGCAGCCCCTGCACCTGCGGCATCCACTTCGCCGTGTCATCGCTGCTGCCGTCGTCGACCACCAGGATCTCGCAGGCCACCTGCGGCGGGTGGGCCGCCAGCGCGCGCAGGCAGGCCAGGGTGTGGCCCACATGGTTGTACACCGGGATCACAATGCTGACCCGCGGCTCAACGCTGTGCGGCACCGAAAACGGCGCGAACGGGGCGGCGGCAGGCAGGTACATTGGCTCGCGCTGGAGCTCGGGCAGGGCACGGGTATGCACCCGGATACGCTGCCAGGTGGCCTGCCAGCCCCGTGTCCGCAGGCTGGCCAGGCTGCGCCGGAACAGGCCGATCATGCGGTTCAGGAAGTAGCGTGCATCGGCCAAGGATGTGGACATCCCGTTACAACTCCAGCTAAGCGGGGAAAACCGGGAGACACGCGCGCCACCAAGGCTGCGCTAGACTCGCCGGACTTTTACATTCTTGCATGCCCGTGCCCCCACGCTACGATTCCGACGACAACGACGCGTTCGAGGACGACACCGACAGCCGCTGGCCGCAGTGGCGTCGTCGCCTGATCACCTGGGGCATGGCCGCCGTTGCGCTCGCGCTGGGCTTCCTCATTCCCTATACGGTGTACCTGAACACCCAGGTCACCCAGCGCTTCGGCGAGCTGCGCTGGCAGATTCCCACCCGCGTCTATGCACGGCCGCTGGCGCTGGCGCCGGGCGTGGCCATGGATGCGCAGACGCTCAAGACCGAGCTGGCGGCATCGGCCTACCGCGATGATGGCACCGGCAAGTCGCCGGCCACCTTCAGCCAGGAGGGCGGTCGCTTCGTGGTGTCCAGCCGCGGCTACAACGACGTGGACGGCAAGGTCGCGCCGCGCCGGATCGAGCTGAGCCTGTCCGGTGGCCAGATCGCCTCGCTGCGCGATGCCGACAGCCGCAAGGCGCTCAAGGCCGCGCGCCTGGACCCGGCGCGTATCGCCACGCTGTACGGCCAGAAGCAGGAAGAACGCCGCCTGGTCCGGCTGGAAGACACCCCCGAGCTGCTGGTCACCGGCCTGCAGGCGGTGGAAGACAAGGACTTCAACCGGCACCACGGCATCGACCTGAGCGGCATCGCGCGCGCGGTCTGGGTGACCGTGCGCTCCGGCGGCCAGAGCCGCCAGGGCGCCTCCACGCTGACCCAGCAGCTGGCCCGCAGCGGCCTGCTCGGGATCGGCAAGGAACAGACGGTCACCCGCAAGTTCAACGAGGTGCTGTACGCGCTGATCATGGAAGCGCGCTACGACAAGCGCACCATCCTGGAGGCCTACCTCAACCAGGTGTACCTGGGCCAGCGCGGCAGCCAGGCGATCCACGGCATGTCCTCCGGCGCCGAATTCTGGTTCGGTCGCGACCTGTCCTCGCTCAACACCGAACACATCGCGCTGCTGATCGGGCTGGTCAAGGGGCCGTCCTACTATGACCCGCGCCGCAATCCCGAGCGCGCGCTGGACCGCCGCAACTTCGTGCTCGGCAAGCTGCACGAAAACGGCCTGATCGACGACGCCGAACTGCAGCGTGCGCTGAAGGCGCCGCTGGGCGTGCCGAAGAACCCGGGCCTGATCGCGGCGAACCGGTTCCCGGCCTACGTCGACCTGGTGCGCCGCCAGCTGGGCCATGACTACCCGGAAGCGGTGCTGCAGGGCGCCGGCCTGAGCGTGATGACCGGCATGGCGCCGTCGGCCCAGGCCTATGCCGAAGGCGCGGTGACCAAGACGCTGAAGTCGCTGGAAAACAAGCGCCGCCCCGAACTGCAGGCCGGCCTGGTGCTGACCGACGTGCACAACGGCGACGTGCTGGCCGTGGTCGGCAGCCGCGACGTGTCCGAACCGGGCTTCAACCGCGCCATCGAAGCGCAGCGGCAGGTAGGTTCGCTGCTCAAGCCGTTCGTGTACCTGCTGGCGCTGGCGCAACCGGACAAGTATTCGCTGGCCACCTTCGTCGACGATTCCCCGGTGACCGTGCAGCTCAGCCGCGGCAAGCGCTGGACCCCGGGCAACGCGGACAACCGCAGCCACGGCACCGTGCGCCTGGTCGATGCGCTGGCCAATTCCTACAACCAGGCCACCGTGCGCGTGGGCATGCAGGTGGGCCCGGAGCGGGTCACCCAGCTGATCCACGTGCTGGCCGGGTTGAAGGCCGAGAGCAATCCATCGGTGATCCTGGGCGCGACCGACCAGAGCCCGTACGCGATGGCGCAGCTGTACCAGTTCCTGGCGTCCGGTGGCGAGATCCAGCCGCTGCACGCGGTGCGCGGCGTGCTCGACCCGCAGGGCAAGCTGCTCAAGCGCTATGACAAGACCCCGGCACCGGCCCAGGAAGGCGACTCCATCGCCGCCAACCTGATCAGCATCGGCCTGCAGCAGGTGGTCTCCAGCGGCACCGCGGCGCGCCTCAATGCCGACGGCCTGTCGCGCCTGCAGGCCGCCGGCAAGACCGGTACCTCCAACGACGGCCGCGACAGCTGGTATGCCGGCTACACCGGCGACCACCTGGCGGTGGTCTGGATGGGCAACGACCAGAACGAGCAGACCGGCCTGTTCGGCGCCACCGGCGCCATGCGGGTGTGGTCGGGTATCTTCAGCCGCCTGCCGAGCGCACCGTTGAAGGTCAGCAACAAGGGCCTGGACTGGCAGCCGGTGGAAGCCGGCGGTACCGCCGCCACGGACGAGTCCTGCCCGGGCGCGCGCCGCTTCCCGTTCGTCGTTGGCTACGCGCCGGCCTACACTGCCTGCGTGGCCCCCACCGCATTGCCGGAAGGCGAAGGCGGCGAGGGTGGCGAAGGCGGTGGCTGGCGCAGCTGGTTCGGCCTGGACAAGAAGCCCGAACCGGCCGCCGAGCCGGCGCAGGCCGCACCCGCGGCCACTCCCCCCGCTCGATGAAGCGCAACGCAAGGCAGCTCCGCATGACGACCTCCCGCACCGTGATCCGTACCGCTTCCGTGCTCGCGCTCGGCCTGGCGTTGGCCGCCTGCGTGTCCACCGCGCCGCCGGTGAAGCCGCCGGTCGATACCACGACGCCGGCCCAGCGCATGGCCGCCGTGGACGCCAGCGCCGGCAAGGACGACAAGGAGCTGGATGTGCAGCCGCTGCGCGATGCCGGCATCGAAGACCTGCGCGTGGTGGCCAAGGCCAAGCGCCAGGCCAATGACCTGGCGGGCGCGGCCGAAGCGCTGGACCAGGCGCTGCTGATCAACGAAGGCGATCCGTCGATCGTGCAGGAACGCGCGGAGATCGCGCTGCTGCAGGGGGACTGGGCCCGCGCTGAAACGCTGGCGCGCAAGGCGGTGGAACTGGGCTCGAAGACCGGCCCGCTGTGCCGCCGCCACTGGGCCACCATCGAACAGGCGCGCCTGGCGCGCGGCGAGAAGGAAAACGCGGTGTCGGCGCACGCCCAGCTTGAGGGTTGCACGGTGCCTGGCATCAAGCGCTATTGACGGTTCAGCCGGGCAGGGCCCGGCTCTACGGCACGCGTCATCGGGCGACGCATTATCATGTCCACATGTCCCGCCTTGCCCACGCCAGCAGTGAAGCCCTCAGCGAGGGCGGCACGCTCGCCAGCCAACTCGATGCGTTCGTTGCGCGCCCGGCGCAGCTGCGCCTGACCACGGCCATCGCCGAGGCCTTCGACCAGCGCGAGGTGCTGCTGGCCGAGGCCGGCACCGGCACCGGCAAGACCTTCGCCTACCTGGTGCCGGCCCTGCTGTCGGGCCTGAAGACCATCATTTCCACCGGTACCCGCGCGCTGCAGGACCAGCTGTACCACCGCGACCTGCCGCGCGTGCGCGCCGCACTCGGGGTGGGGCACAGCAGCGCGCTGCTCAAGGGCCGTTCCAATTACCTGTGCCGGTACCGGCTGCAGCAGGCGCGTGGCGAACCGCGCTTCACCTCGCCGCAGGAAGTGGCGCAGTTCCAGCGCATCCTGGCCTGGTCGGGGCGCACGAAGTTCGGCGACATGGCCGAACTGGAAGCGCTGCCTGACGACTCGCCGCTGTACCCGATGGTCACCTCCACGGTGGACAACTGCCTGGGCACCGAGTGCCCGTTCTGGGATGACTGCTTCGTGGTGCAGGCGCGCCAGCGTGCACAGGCGGCCGACGTGGTGGTGGTCAACCACCACCTGCTGCTGGCCGACCTGGCGCTCAAGCAGGAGGGCTTCGGCGAGATCCTGCCGGGCGCGCAGGCGTTCGTGATCGACGAAGCACACCAGTTGCCGGAGCTGGCGGCCAACTTCTTCGGCGAAGGCTTCGGCATGCGGCCGTGGCAGGAGCTGGCCCGCGACTGCCTGGCCGAGAGCCGCAGCGTGGCCGGCGCCCAGGCCGCGCTGCAGGCGCATGCCGGCACGCTGGAGCAGACCCTGCGCGATCTGCGCACGGCGATGGACGGCCTGCCGGCGCGGGGCACCCAGTGGCGCGCCCTGGCGGTGCCGCAGGTGCGCGACGGCTTCGATGCCGCGATGAGTTCGCTGGTGGCACTGCGCGACGTGCTGGATGGCGTGCGCGCCGCATCGCCGGGGCTGGATGCCTGCCACGCGCGGGCGATGGAGGCGGTGTCGCGGTTGTCGCGCTGGTTGGGCGATGACGCGCCGCTGCTGGATTTCGACGCCGACCCGGAACAGGTGCCGGCCGCGGCCGACGTGCTGTGGTACGAACTCACCCCGCGTGGCTTCCGCTGCCAGCGCACGCCGATGGACGTGTCCGGGCCGTTGCGCGAGCATCGTGAGCGCTCGATGGCGGCGTGGATCTTCACCTCGGCCACGCTGACGGTGGATGGAAAGTTCGAGCACATCGCGCAGCGGCTGGGGTTGGACGACCCGATCACGCTGCTGCAGCCCAGCCCGTTCGACTGGGCCCACCAGGCGCTGTGCTACCTGCCGACCGACCTGCCGGATCCGGCCGCGCGCGGCTTTGGTACCGCGCTGATCCGCGCGCTGACCCCGGTGCTGGAGGCATCGGGCGGGCGCGCGTTCCTGCTGTTCGCTTCGCATCGCGCGCTGCGCGAGGCGGCCGAAGCGCTGCGCGACGCGCCCTGGCCGCTGTTCGTGCAGGGCGAGGCGCCGCGCGCCACGCTGCTGCAGCGCTTCCGCGAATCGGGTAATGGCGTGCTGCTGGGCTCGGCCAGCTTCCGCGAGGGCGTGGACGTGGTGGGCGATGCGTTGAGCGTGGTGGTCATCGACAAGCTGCCGTTCGCCGCCCCCGACGATCCGGTGTTCGAGGCACGGCTGGATGCGATCCGCCGCGACGGCGGCAATCCCTTCCGCGACGAGCAGCTACCGCAGGCGGTGATCGCGCTCAAGCAGGGCGTGGGGCGGCTGATCCGCAGCGAGACCGACCGCGGCGTGCTGGTGCTGTGCGACCCGCGCCTGGTCAGCCGCAGCTATGGCCGTACCTTCCTGGATTCGCTGCCGCCGTTCCGGCGCACCCGCTCGCTGGGCGATGTGCAGACCTTCTTTGCGCCACAATGGCCCGCCGCCGCTGCCGACACCGGGACTGCCAGTCCCGCCCCGGTGGCTGACGCCTTTCCTACTTCCCTGTTCTGACCCCCATGAAACTGCTCGCCTTTGAAACCGCCACCGAAGCCTGTTCCGTCGCCCTGTACGTGGACGGGCAGGTCCGTGAGCGCTTCGAGATCGCCCCGCGCCGCCATGCCGAACTGAGCCTGCCCTGGGCCGAGGAACTGCTGGCCGAGGCCGGGCTGGCGCGCTCGCAGCTCGACGCGATCGCCCTGGGGCGCGGCCCCGGCGCCTTCACTGGCGTGCGGCTGGCGATTGCCATTGCCCAGGGCATCGCACTGGCACTGGACCGCCCGCTGATTCCGGTGTCCACCCTGCAGGTGCTGGCGCTGCGCGCGCCGGCCGCTGCCACCCACGTGCTGAGCAGCATCGATGCACGCATGGGCGAGGTCTATGCGGCGCGCCACGTGCGCGTGGACGGCCAGTGGCAGTTGCAGGGCGAGGAAGTGGTGTGTGCGCCGGAGGCCGTGGAACTGCCCGATGGCACGCGCTGGTTCGGTGTCGGTACGGGCTTCGGTGCGGCCGACGGCGTGCTGGCTACGCGATTGGCCGATCAGCTGGAGGGTGTCGATGCGCAGGCGTTGCCGCGTGCCTCCGACCTGCTGACGCTGGCAGTGCCGATGCTCGAGCGCGGTGAGGCGATGGCGCCGGAGCTGGTGGAACCGGCCTACCTGCGCAACAACGTGGCGTTGACCCTGGTCGAACAGCAGGCCGCGCGGGCGGCGAAACAGGGGGCATGATTCCAGCGGGCGGCGTTACCGGTCGTCGCGCAGCTCGCCGCCGGGCAGGAACACCCAGGTCCGGGTGACCTGCAGGATATCCACGCCGTCATCGGTCTTGGGCAACGGCGGGAACGGCTGGGCCAGGCGGATCACCCGCAGCGCGGTTTCATCCAGCAGCGGGGTGCCGCTGCTGCGCAGGATCCGGCTGCTTTCCACGCTGCCATCGCGGCGCACGCCCACGGTGATCACCACCTGGCCGCCCAGCCGGCGCTGGCGCGCCTCATCGGGGTAGTTGAGGTTGCCCACGCGCTCGGCGCGGTCCACCCAGGCGCGCAGGTAATTGGCGTAGGCATATTCACGGGTACTGGCCGACACGAACTTGCGGTTCGGGCGCTTGGCGTACTGCGCCGAGCGCAGGTGCACTTCGGCGGCCAGGCGGGCCATTTCGGCATCGCGCTGTTCGCGTGCGGTCATCGCCGCGTCCGGCTGCGGATTCTCCGGCAGTGGCTGTGGCTGCGCCTCGGCGACCTGGTCGGGGCTGTTGCGGCTGGCCACCACGCGCGCCTGCGGCGGCGGCGGGCGCGCGGCATCCTGGCGCTGCTGCGGCACCGGCGACAGCCCGGCCTGCGGCTGCGGCACGATGCCGGTCTGGTTGTCACGCGGGCGCTGCGCCTTGTCGTGGTCGCCGCCGCCCTGCTGGTTGGCCTGGGCCAGGAAGTCGGCCTGCTTGGGCGTCAGCGGGGTCTGGGTCTGGCTGAAGATCACGTCCAGGGTCGGCACCAGCGCGGCGTTGTCGCTGACCGCGAAGCCCACCCCGAGGATCAACAGCGCATGCACCAGCGCCGACAGCGCCAGGGTCGCGCCCAGGCGCTGCGATTCGCGGGCCTGCAAGGGCACCATCGGAGCGACCGCCGTATTCATTGCGCCAGGCTGGCCTCGATCGCATCGAACAGGGTGCCGGCGATGTTCAGCCCGAACTGTGCATCCAGCTCACGCACGCAGGTGGGGCTGGTGACGTTGACCTCGGTCAGGTAATCACCGATCACGTCCAACCCCACGAAGCGCATGCCACGGCGCTTCATTTCCGGCCCGACCTGGGCGGCGATCCAGCGGTCGCGCTCGCTCAGCGGGCGGCCTTCGCCGCGGCCGCCGGCGGCCAGGTTGCCGCGGAACTCGTCGCCCTGCGGAATCCGCGCCAGGCAGTAGTCCACCGGCTCGCCGTCGACCAGCAGGATGCGCTTGTCGCCGGCGGTGATGTCGGGGATGAATTTCTGCGCCAGGGTCAACTTGCGCTCGCCATCGGTGAGCGTTTCCAGGATCACGTTGAGATTCGGATCACCGGTGCCGCTGCGGAAGATCGAGCGCCCGCCCATGCCATCCAGCGGCTTGAGCACGGCCTGGCCATGTTCCAGCACGAACGCCTTCAGGTCGGCGTGGCGGCGGCTGACCAGGGTCGGCGGGCAGCACTGCGGGAAGAGCAGGGCGGCCAGTTTTTCGTTGTAGTCGCGCAGGCCCTGCGGGTCGTTCACCACCAGCGCACCGGCCTGCTGGGCCACCCCCAGCACCTGGGTGTCGTAGATGAATTCGGCATCCACCGGCGGATCCTTGCGCATCAGCACCACCTGGCCGGGGCCGAAGGTGGTCTGGCTGAATTCGCCCAGCGTGAACCAGTCATGCTTGTCGTCGCGCACCTGCAGCGGCGCGGTACGGGCCATCGCCACCCCGTCGCGCAGCGCCAGCCCACCGGGGCTGACGTAATGCAGGGCGTGGCCACGGCGCTGGGCTTCCAGCAGCATGGCGAAGGTAGTGTCCTTGGCGATCTTGATGTGGGCGATGGCATCCATCACCACGATGACGTTCAACGGCATGGTCGCAACCTGGCGGGCAGGCGCTGATGGTAGCGGCAATGCGCCCGTATTGCCTGCCCGGAGCGGCGGAACGCAGCGTCCGGCGGTCTTCACGCTTTGCGCAATTCCGGGCCGGGCCGGTTCCGGGGAGGCGCTCCCGGCTTGGCTTCGGAAGCACACCCTTGATGACGGCCGCGTGGTGGGATATAGATACGCTTTCGCAGCGGCGCCGGACCAAAGCAGAAGCGTCGCGCGCTCGGGGAAAGGTAATGACTGAAAACATGGCTGCGGGTGGGGAACTCGCAGGGCTCAGGGTGATGGTCATCGATGATTCGAAGACCATCCGCAGAACGGCCGAAACGCTGCTCAAGCGTGAAGGCTGCGAAGTAGTGACCGCGACCGATGGTTTCGAGGCGTTGGCGAAGATCGCCGACACACAGCCGCAGATCATCTTCGTGGACATCATGATGCCCCGTCTCGACGGGTATCAGACCTGCGCGCTGATCAAGAACAACCAGCTGTTCAAGGCCACGCCAGTGATCATGCTGTCGTCCAAGGACGGCCTGTTCGACAAGGCGCGCGGTCGCATCGTGGGCTCGGAGCAGTACCTGACCAAGCCTTTCACGCGTGAAGAACTGCTGGGTGCCATCCGCACATACGTAAACGCCTGACCAGGGGGGAAAGGCACAATGGCTCGAATCGTTCTGATCGAGGACTCACCGACCGACCGGGCGGTGTTCATCCAATGGTTGACCAAGGCCGGGCACGAAGTGCTCGAGGCCGGCAACGCCGAGGACGGGATCAAGCTCGTCCAGGAACACCAGCCGCAGCTCGTGCTGATGGACGTGGTGCTGCCGGGCATGAGCGGCTTCCAGGCTACCCGCGCGCTGAACCGCGATGACAAGACCAAGTCCATCCCGGTGATCATCGTGAGCACCAAGGCGATGGAAACCGACAAGGCCTGGGGGCTGCGCCAGGGCGCGGCCGCCTATGTGGTCAAGCCACCGCGCGAAGAAGACCTGATCGCGCAGATCAATGAACTGCTGGTGTCCTGATGCGTTCTCCCTTCGACATCCTTGAAGCCTACGAACGGCGCAGCCTGGCCCATGCGGTGCAGCTGCCCGAGCGGCAGTTCGCCCAGGACCTGTGGCGCGGCGTCGGCTACCGGGTCGGCAAGCGCCACCTGGTCTCGGACTTCCGCGAGGTGGTCGAAATCGTGCCGATGCCGCCGATCACCCCGGTGCCCGGCGCGCAGCCGTGGCTGCTGGGCGTGGGCAACCTGCGCGGCAACCTGTTTCCGGTGGTCGACCTGAAGTACTTCATGGAAGGCGAGCGCACCGTGCAGCAGGAAGGCCAGCGGGTGCTGATCATGCGCCAGGCCGGCGGCGACGTTGCCCTGACCATCGATGAACTGTTCGGCCAGCGCAGCTTCGAGCTGGACCAGGACATCGAGAGCGGTGACCTGGCCAGCGGCCGCTACGCCCATTTCATCGACCGCGCGTTCCATGGCGACGGTCACGACTGGGGCGTGTTCTCGCTGTCGCTGTTGTCGCGTACCCCCGAATTCAGGCAGGCCGCGGCGTGATCGCTGCTGCCTGCCTCACTGCATTGAAGATCGAGGTTGAACGATGAGTACTTCTTCGGAAACCGCCAAGGCCGGCAAGCTGGGCACGGTAGGAACCAATTTCTGGCTGGGCCTGCTGGCCCTGTCGATGATCGTGTTCGGCGTCAACACCGGCGTGGCCACCTGGCAGGGCAGTCGCCTGGCGGGCGCCAGCACCGGCGCGGCCGATCTCCAGGTGCTGTCCCAGCAGCTGGCCAACCAGGGTCGTGAAGCGGTCTCGGGCAACGCCCAGGCGTTCACCGCCTTCAAGGACACCAAGGCCCGCATCGAAAGCACCGTGAGCAGCCTGCAGGGCCGCTACGGCAGCGAAGCCAATGTGTCCGGTCCGCTCAACCAGCTGACCCAGACCTGGGAGCCGCTCGGCAAGAGCGCCGCCCAGCTGGTGGCCAGCGAACCGGCCGTGCTGGCCCTGGCCGGCAACGCCAACAACTTCGTCAACGGCGTGCCTGCCCTGCAGGCCCAGCTGAACGAAGTGGTGCGCGCCATGTCGGCCAGCGGCGCCCCGGCGTCGCAGGTGTACAACGCCCTGCAGCAGGTCGTGGTGGTGGGCTCGATGGCCCGCCGCGTGACCGAAATGCGCGCCGGTGGCGGCAACGCCGCCGCCGCGGGCGACGCGCTGGCCCGCGACTCGGTGGTGTTCACCCAGGTGCTGGACGCGCTGCGCAATGGCAACGAAGAACTGGGCATCGCCCCGGTCCGCAATGCCGCCGCGCTGGCCGCCCTGGAGCAGTCGCAGAAGCAGTGGGACACCATGAAGCAGGACGCCGACGCGATCCTGGCCAGCTCGCGCCAGCTGTTCTCGGCGCAGTCCTCGGCCGCGGCGCTGACCGGCGGTTCGACCAAGATGCTGGATGACAGCAAGAAGCTGTTCGAGGCGTTCTCCTCGTTCGGTTCGGTGCGTGATACCCGCCTGTTCCCGAACTTCTGGCTGGGCGTCATCTCCGGCGCGCTGTCGCTGATCGCCATCATCGGCTTCGTCAGCAGCACCGTGCGCAGCCGTTCGCGTGAACAGGAACTGCGTTACCAGACCCAGGTGGAATTCAACAGCCGCAACCAGCAGGCCATCATGCGGCTGCTGGACGAAATCAGCTCGCTGGGTGAAGGCGACCTGACGGTGAAGGCCTCGGTGACCGAGGACATGACCGGCGCCATCGCCGACGCAATCAACTACGCCGTGGACGAACTGCGCCACCTGGTGACCACCATCAACGACACCTCGGCCAAGGTCGCCGTGTCCACCCAGGAAACCCAGGCCACGGCCATGCAGCTGGCCGAAGCGGCCGGCCACCAGGCCAACCAGATCACCTCGGCGTCGGACCGCATCGGCGAAATCGCGTCGAGCATTGAGCAGGTGTCGCGCAACTCGGCCGAGTCGGCCGACGTGGCACAGCGCTCGGTGGTCATCGCCGCCGAAGGTGCCGGCGTGGTGCGTGAAACCATCCAGGGCATGGACCAGATCCGCGACCAGATCCAGGAAACCTCCAAGCGCATCAAGCGCTTGGGCGAGTCCTCGCAGGAAATCGGCTCGATCGTGGAACTGATCAACGACATTTCCGAGCAGACCAACATCCTGGCGTTGAACGCCGCGGTGCAGGCCGCCTCGGCCGGTGAAGCCGGTCGTGGTTTCGCGGTCGTGGCCGACGAAGTGCAGCGCCTGGCAGAACGCACCTCCGGTGCGACCCGCCGAATTGAAAACCTGGTCCAGGCCATTCAGGCCGATACCAACGAAGCGGTCAGCTCGATGGAGCAGACCACCGCTGAAGTGGTGTCCGGTGCACGCCTGGCCGAGGATGCCGGTACGGCACTGACTGAAATCGAACGCGTGTCCAACGCGCTCAACAACCTCATCAAGAACATCTCGATCGCCGCCCAGCAGCAGTCGTCGGCCGCGTCGGACATCACCCGCACCATGGGCGTGATCCGTCAGATTACCGGCCAGACCTCGCAGGGCGCGGGACAGACCGCCGAGTCGATCGGTCATTTGGCACAGCTGGCGGCCGACCTGCGCCGCTCGGTTGCCGACTTCAAGCTGCCCGCGTGAGCCGCGGGCAGGGCGGAGAGGGAAGGAATCAGCAGATGATGCATCGCGATAAAGCACAGCACGACATGCGCGCCCACCTGCCGGGAGACCTGGCATGAGCACGCTGCGCGATGCCATGAGCCACGCCGCCCTGGGCTGGGTGAAGCCGGAGCTGGACGAGACCCTGCGCCAGGTGCGCAACGAGCTCGAGTACTACGCCGAAGACCCTGCCGATGGCAGCCGCATGCGCTTCTGCGCCGGCTACCTGCACCAGGTGCAGGGCACCCTGCGCATGGTCGAGCTGTATGCCCCGGCGATGGTGGCCGAGGAGATGGAACAGCTGGCCAATGCCATCGGTGCCGGGGAAGTCCCCGACCGCGACGAAGCCTGCGCCACCCTGATGCGCGGCAGCGTGCTGCTGCCCGACTACCTGGAGCGCCTGCAGAACGGTCACCGCGACATCCCGATCGTGCTGCTGCCGCTGCTGAACGACATCCGCCTGGCGCGCGCCGCGCCGGTGATCAATGAAAGCGTGCTGTTCGCGTTCGCGCCGGACAGCGCCAGCGCCACCGAGGCCGAACTGGACCACGCACGTGGCAGCCTGAGCGGGCGCAACCGCGAGCTGCTCGACACCGTGGGCAATGCGGTCAAGGAAGAGCTGCTGCGGATCAAGGACGCGCTGGACCTGCACCTGCGTACCGGCGGCGAGCCGTCCCAGCTGCAGACCCAGGTCAACGAACTGGGCGCGGTCGCCGACACCCTGGGCATGATGGGCCTGGGCGTGGCCCGCGGCGTGGTCGTGCAGCAGCGCGATGCGCTGCGTGGCGTGGTTGACGGCCAGCAGCAGATCGATGAAACCCTGCTGCTGGATATCGCCGGTGCGCTGCTGTACGTGGATGCCTCGCTGGACGACCAGGTCGCCCACCTGGGCGCCGGCGGCAGTGGCGAAGACGATCCGAGTGCGGCCGAAGGCCGGCGTACCGTTGAAGTGCTTGCCCATGAGGCGATCGCCAACTTCTCGGCCGCGCGCGAGCATTTCGTCGCCTTCATCGAAACCAACTGGAACCACGAGCAGCTGCACGAAGTTCCGCGCCTGCTGGGCGAGGTCGCCGGCGCGCTGCGCATGCTCGACCTGTCCACGCCGGCCGATTACCTGCAGGGCGTGCGCCAGTACATTGCGGTCGAGCTGATCGGCCGCCAACGCGTGCCCAGCGGCCGCCAGCTGGACACCTTGGCCGACGCCATGGCCAGTCTGGAGTATTACCTGGAAGCCCTGCGCGAACGCCGCCAGGGTCGCGACGACATTCTCGACATCACCCGCACCAGCCTGGAAACGCTGCGCTACTGGCCGCTGCCGGACGAGAACGCCGCGCCGGTCGATGCCAGCGCCGAGGCGCTGCCGGTGGCCCCGGAACACGTGGAGCTGAGTGGCTGGGATGCGCCCGTGGTGGCCCCTGTGGAAACGGCGGTCACGCCGGCCGCCCCGGCACCGGGCGAGGTTCCTTCGCCGCCGCTGCCGGACTTCACGTTCGAGCCGCTGCCTGAGGTCGCTGCCGCCGCGCCCGTCGCGCCGGCCAAGCCCGCGCCGACGCTGGTGTTCGAAGCCTCGACCGCCCCGGTCGCCGCGGACGCGCCGCAGTGGACCCTGCACAGCGAACCCGCGCGTACCGATGACGCGCCCACCTTCGCCAACTTCGATCCGGTGCTGGCGGAAGATGCCAGCGTCAATACGTCGTGGCAGGCCGCACCGGCAACCGACATCGCACCGATCGCCCTGGATGGCGTGGACGCGACGCCGTCCGACACCGCCGCACCGATCGCCACCGGGTTCGACCCGGTCGCCGCCGAACACGATGCACTGGTACTGAGCGACGAGCCGATCGAATTCACCTTCGACGAGCCACTGCACAATGCCGGCGACGTGCTCTCGCTGCAGATCGACGACGCGCCGGCCACCGACAGCGACGAGCTGGACGTGCAGGCACTGCCGGCGTTCCTGCAGGAGCAGGCCGAACCGGTTGAAGACGAACCGGTTGAAGCGGCTGCCGTACCGGCCGACGACCTCATCGAGGCCCGTCAGGAAGAGGCTCGCGAAGACGAAGCTGCCGTCGAAGCAACGGGCCTGGGCTCCGTCGCTGGCGTGCAGGAAGCGGTGATCAGCAAGATCGAGCTGGACGACGAATCCGCGCGCTTCCTTGCCGAGCTGGATGCCGCCGCCGCGCAGTTCTCCACCGCGCCGGCGGTCGAGGCGCCTGCCGTGGTCGACGCGCCGGTTGCCGTCGACGAGCCGGGCACCATCGAAGCCGGCTTCGAGGACGATGGCGAGAACATCGACCAGGACATCCGCGAGGTCTTCATCGAAGAGTTCGACGAGGAACTGGTCAACCTGGGCAACCTGCTGCCGGTCTGGCGCATGGCCCCGGACAACATGGACCGCCTGCGTCCGATCCGCCGCGTGTTCCACACCCTGAAGGGCAGTGGCCGCCTGGTGGGCGCGCGCACCCTGGGCGAGTTCAGCTGGAAGATCGAAGGCATGCTCAACCGCGTGCTGGACGGCAGCCGCCCGGCATCGCCGGCGGTGGTCGCGATGGTCACCCAGGCCTATGAAGTGCTGCCGCAGCTCAACGCTGCGCTGCGCGATGGCAGCCGCGTGAGCGCGGACCTGCAGGCCATGCAGGGCATCGCCGACCGCGTTGCCGCGGGCGAGGAAACCTTCCATGTGCCGCTGCAGCGGCCGACCCCGGCCGCCGCGCCGGTGGAACCGACCGAGGTGGTCGTGCCCGACGTCGCGCAGGAAGCCGCCGACGTCGACGCCGTCGAAGCAGTTGAAGAGATCACGGGTACCCCGGCCAACATCGACGAGGTACTGCGCGAGATCCTGGAGGCCGAAGTCGAGGCCCACCACGCCACGCTGCAGGCCTGGCTGGAACAAGCACAGTCGGCGCCGCAACCGGTTACCGATACCCTGCTGCGCGCGGTGCACACCATGAATGGTGCGTTCGCGATGACCGACGTGCCGGAAATCACCGCTGTCACCGGTAACGCCGAGAGCTTCATCAAGCGCTCGCTGGCCGCCGATGCGGTTCCGGGCACCGAAGGTGTCGAGGCACTGGCCGCTGCCGCCGTTGCGATCCGTACCACGATGGTGGCGCTGCAGGCCGAAGCCCCGCGCATTCCGTCGCAGGCTGCGCTGGCCGAACGCCTGCAGGCGCTGGCCGAAACGCTGCCCGAAGCACGTTGGCCGGCACTGGTTGCCGACGATGGCGTGGACCTGGACGGTGATGACGCAGACGAACTGGATGCCGTCGCCGTCGCCGATGCCGACAATGATGCGGAGGCCGATGCATCCCAGGCCGCGCACGATGTCACCGCCCATGAGCTGGCCGCGTTCTCCGCACAGTTCGATGAGCGCAATGGCTACGCCGTTGCCGACGACAGCACCGACACCGGGCTGCAGCAGGCCATCGTCGAGGCCGACGCGCTGTCGGTGGTCGACGCCGGCGAAACGGCCGACGATGCCCTGGTGGTCGATGAGCTGACCGGCAGCGACGATCTTTCCGCGTACTTCAACGCCGAGCTGGTGACCCCGTTCAATGCGCCGTCCAGCGCGCCGATCGATGCCACGCCGGAAACCGTCGATGCCACGGCCGTCGAGCACGGCCTGGAAACGCTGGAACTGACCGGTGCGGACGATCTGTCGCGCTTCTATGAACACACCCTGCCGGAATCGGTGGAGGTCGTGGAGGTAGCTGCCGAGGAGGCGTCGCCGCCGCTCGAAATCGCCGCCGAAGAGATCGTGGCCGAAGCGGTCGTGGCCGAAGAAGTCCAGGCCATTGAACTGGAGGCCGTGGAAGTCGAGGCGCTGCACGACGCGATCGAGTCGGAGGCCGACGCACCGGTCATCGCCGATGACGGCGCCGGGTACAGCCTGGAGGCCATCGAAGAGAACGAAGAAGCCGCAGCGCTTGAAGACATCATCCCGTCGACCCCGGCCTTCGGTGAAACCGTTGAACTGCAGCAGGCGCTGGACGATGGCCTGACCATCGTCGACGGCCCCGATGCGGAAGCGACTGCCGAAGACGCACCCGTGCTGGGCCTGGATGCCCGCCATGAGGCACTGGACGAGCGCGATGCCTTCGCCGAGGCCGAGGCCGAGGCAGGCCTGTCCGATGCCGAAGAAGCGTCGCCGCCGGCGCCGCTGTTCGAACTGGAAGACGCCCCGTTGTCCGCCGCCGGTGCGGCG
>NZ_JASCOP010000082.1:0-19100 GCF_029959395.1 Stenotrophomonas sp. PS02300 | reverse complement strand
GTCCCACAGTTTGCTGCGCAAACAGTGGGCCCCATTTTTTGCCTCCATACCCCGGCCGCTGCGCGGCCGCCCCCTGACTCAGGGGGCTATCCCCCAGATGCCTCACGTCTCCCCTTCATAGTGGGCTTTGGGCGACAATCGGGTATGAGCACGATCCACATTCTTGGAATTGCCGGCACCTTCATGGGCGGCGTGGCCGCCCTTGCGCGGGAACTGGGCCATACGGTCCGTGGCAGCGACCAGGCGATCTATCCGCCGATGTCCACCCAGCTGGAACAGCTGGGCATCACCCTGGACCCCGGCTATCGCGCCGACAGCGTGGCCCGCGATTGCGACGAGGTCGTGGTCGGCAACGCGCTGTCGCGCGGCAACCCGGCCGTGGAAGCGGTGCTGGATGCCGGGCAGCGCTACATCTCCGGCGCGCAGTGGTTGTCCGAACAGGTGCTGCCGGGCCGCGACACGCTGGCCGTGGCCGGTACCCATGGCAAGACCACCACCACCACCATCCTGACCTGGCTGCTGCAGGCCGCCGGCCGCGAGCCGGGCTTCCTGATCGGCGGCGTGGCCGAAGATTTCGGCGTGTCCGCCCGCGTGGGGCAGGGCCGTGAGTTCGTGGTCGAGGCCGACGAGTACGACACCGCGTTCTTCGACAAGCGCAGCAAGTTCGTGCATTACCGTCCGCTGGTGGCGATCCTCAACAATCTCGAATACGACCACGCCGACATCTTCCCGGACGTGGCCGCGATCCAGCGCCAGTTCCACCACCTGGTGCGCACCGTGCCTGCGCGCGGCCGGCTGATCGTCAACGGCGAAGACGCCCATCTGGCTGAAGTGCTGGCGATGGGCTGCTGGACCCCGGTGGAGCGGTTTGGTTTCGATCCCGGGCTGGAATGGCATGCCGAGCTCGTCAATGCCGATGGCAGCGCCTTCATCGTGCACCACCGTGGCGTGGCGCTGGGCGAAGTGCGCTGGTCGCTGCTGGGACGCCACAACGTGCTCAATGGCCTGGCGGCACTCGCCGCTGCGCATGCGGTGGGCGTTGAACCGGCCGCCGTGATTCCCGCGCTCGCCAACTTCCGCAGCGTCAAACGCCGCATGGAAGTCATCGGCGTGGCCGACGACATCACCCTCTACGACGATTTCGCCCACCACCCCACCGCCATCCACACCACCCTGGAAGGCCTGCGCGCCAAGGTCGGCGCGCGCCGCATCGTGGTCGCGATGGAGCCGCGCAGCAACTCGATGCGGCTGGGCGCACACGCCGATGCGCTGGCCCCCTCGCTGGCGCTGGCCGACGCCGTGGTGTTCCTGCACCGGCCGGAACTGGCCTGGGATGCGGCCAGCGTGATTGCCGCCGTGCGCGGCGAGGCGCACGCCGTGCCCGATACCGACGCACTGCTGGCACGACTGGGGGCCACCGTGCAGCCCGGCGACCATGTGGTGTTCATGTCCAACGGCGGCTTCGACGGCGCGCCGCGCCGTTTCCTGGCCCAGCTGCAGGCGCGATAATCGGTTGGCCATGACCGATTCCATCGCCACGCTGCCCCTGTTCCCGCTGCACGCGGTGCTGCTGCCCGGCGCCAC
The DNA here is from genome assembly GCF_029959395.1 of Stenotrophomonas sp. PS02300. Lineage (NCBI taxonomy): Bacteria > Pseudomonadati > Pseudomonadota > Gammaproteobacteria > Lysobacterales > Lysobacteraceae > Stenotrophomonas > Stenotrophomonas sp. PS02300. The sequence goes on along the minus strand of NZ_JASCOP010000082.1, from coordinate 17,516 downwards.
GCTGGGCCTGCGCGTATTCGAGCGCCGCTACCTGGACATGCTGCGCGAGTGCAGCCGCGCCAACACCCACTTCGGGGTCTGCCTGATCCTGGACGGCAACGAGGTCGGCGCCCCGGCCACACCGGCCGCGCACGGCGTTGAAGCGCGCATCGACGATTTCGACATGGGCGATGACGGCGTGCTGGTGCTGCGCCTGCGCGGCCATCGCCGGTTCCATGTGCGTCAGGTACGTGTGCGCGACAACGGCCTGATCATGGCCGAAGTGGAATGGAGCACGCCCGACCACGACGACGAACTGCGCCCGGAACACGCGCTGCTGTCCACCGTGCTGGGCCACATCATCGAACAGGCCGGCACCGCGTTCGCGCCCGCGCACCCGGCGCTGCTGGACCAGGCGGCATGGGTGGGCTGGCGGCTGGCCGAACTGCTGCCGCTGGAAGAGTCGCAGCGCCTGCAGCTGCTGCAGCACGACGACCCGCACCAGCGCTTGGACGCGCTGCTGCGCTGGATGCCGGCCAACTCAACGCCGATCGACGAAAACTGGTAGGTCAGTACGTTCGGACCCTCAACACGGGCATCCCGGTCTCGGGATGCGTGTCGACCTGCTGCGGCAACCCTTCTAGCGCCTCGCGCACCGCCTTCAGCGACGGATCGATGCCGCGCATCGGCCGCCACATCCCGATCAGGTGGAAGTGCTGGTAGTGCAGCGTCTGCGCGCTGCCCAGCCACAATGGCTGGTCGCCGGGCTGCAGCTGGGTGGCGGCCGGCCACAGGCGCAGCGCGAAGATCTCGTTGGGCGCATTGCCCGGGCGCAGCAGCAGCAGCGATTCCACCTGCGTATCCAGCGTGGCCGGCAGCACCGGCACTTCGTCCGGGGTGGCCGACTTGTCCAGCATCAGCAGGGCCTGTTCCCACCCGGCCTGCGGCTGCACGCGCCAGCCCTGGCTTTCCAGGCGCTCGCGCAGCGGCGCCAGCGGCCCGGCCACCTGGACATCCAGCGGCCAGCGCTGGTCATCATCGAATTCATTGCGGCGCGAGGGCAGGGTGCGCCACTGGCTGCCCCACCAGTCCTGCGCGGCCACGTTGGCCGGTGCGGGCTGTGCGGGTTCGAAGCGTTCCAGCTTCACCGCGATGTTGCGCGGTGCGTACCACAGCGCGGCCACCGCGAAGGTGCCGTAGAACAGCCACGACACCGGCTTGACCCAGAACGAGCGGTTGAAGCGGCGGCGGTAGGCGATGCCCAGCACCAGCAGCCAGAAGATGCCGAACAGCATCCCGCCCACCACGTCGCTCAGCCAGTGCGCGCCCAGGTACAGCCGCGAGAAGCCGATCAGACTGACGATGATGCCCGACAGCAGGTAGGGCCATACGCGGGTGCGGCCGGGCAGCTCGCGCGCGATCAGCACCGCGAAGAAGCCGAAGGTGATGGTGGCCATGGTCACCGACACCGATGGGAAGCCGAAGCCGCTGCTCGCCCCTGGCGGGCGTACCACCGTCACCGTGGCGCCCAGCAGCTTGGTCAGCGCCAGCCCGAAGGCCAGCGCGGCCAGCCAGTGCGCGGCGGCCATCCAGCGCCGGCGCCAGATCAGGTAGCCCATCGTGACCGCAGTGGCCGGCAGCAATACCGGCCAGGCGCCCAGCGAGGCCAGCGCCGCCATCGGGTAATCGGCCAGCGGATTGCGCAGCGCCAGCATCGCCTGGTGCACGGCCAGGTCCAGGCTGAGCGGCTCGCCATGGGCCACCACCGCCATCAGCAGCGCGAACCAGCACCAGCCCAGCAACAGCAGCATCAACGCCAGCATCGCCAGCGGCACCGATTCACGGCGCTGCGGGTCGAAGACGGACACCGAATAGCGGCCCAGCGTGGGGTGGCGCTGCGACCAGCGCAGCAGGCCGGCCAGCCAGCTGTCCATGCGCGCGGCCGACCAGCGGTAGCCGTACAGCACGATCGCCCAGACCACGCCCATCACCACGCCGACCAGCGCCAGCACCATCACCAGCCGCCCGGCCACCGCAGCCACCGCGTCGTAAGCCTCGCCCAGTACCCAGCCCGGGGCCAGGAACAGCACCGCCCAGGACAGGCTGGCGATGCCGCTGGCCTGCACGTAGCGCATGGCCGGCATGTTCATCATGCCGGCGATGGCCGGCACGAACGGGCGGATCGCGCCTACATAGCGCGCCACCAGGATGCTCTTGAACGCATTGCGGCGGAACATCGTCTCGCCCCGGTCGAGCAGCTGCGGGTAGCGGCTGAACGGCCAGAAGCCGCGCAGGCGGTCACCCCAGCGCCGGCCGATCCAGTAGCTGATGCCATCGCCGGCGAACGCGCCCAGCGCCGCGCACGCCACGGCGTACGGTCCGGAGATCTGCCCCAGGCCGATGAACACGCCCACCGCGAACAGCAGCGGCAGCGCGGGCACGATGGCGCCAAGCACGATGACGGCATCGCAGAAGGCGATGAGGAAGATGACCGCACCGGCAAGCACGGGGTGAGCTGAGATCCACGCAAGCGTGGCATCGATCCATGACGAGTCCATCGGGGGATTATAGAGGGGTCAAAGTGACTGACTGCCCGCCAGCTAGAATGGCCACCATGAACCGCCCGCTCCCGCCTGCCGCACATGCCCTGAAGGCCGACAGCTTCGGCCGCATCCTGTTGATGGAAGAGGGCGGCACGCGCTTCGTCCGCCGCGACCTGCTCGCCACCCCGTGGTGGCTGCGGCTGCCGGCCTGGTGGCTGGCCCGGCGTGAAGCCCGCGCGCTGGCGCATCTGGATGGAATGCCCGACACCCCGGCGCTGCTGGCGTGGAACGGCCGCTGGCTGGACCGCAGCTTCATGGCCGGTGACGCGATGTACCAGCGCCCGCCGCGTGGCGATCTCGCGTACTTCCGCGCCGCACGCCGGCTGCTGCAGCGGGTGCACCGCCACGGCATCGCCCACAACGACCTCGCCAAGGAAGCGAACTGGCTGGTGCGCGAAGACGGCAGCCCGGCGCTGATCGACTTCCAGCTGGCCGTGATCGGCAACCCGCGCTCGCGCTGGATGCGCCTGCTGGCCCGCGAAGACCTGCGCCACCTGCTCAAGCACAAGCGCATGTACTGCCGCGAGTCACTCACCCCGGTGGAAAAGCGCGTACTCAAGCGCCACTCGTGGGTACGCGACCTGTGGTTCCGCACCGGCAAGCCGGTGTACCGGTTCGTGACCCGGAAGATCCTGCACTGGGAAGACAATGAAGGGCAGGGGCCGAAGCCATGACTTGGCGTGGCAGGTACCGGACATGGTGCGGCACAGGAATCCTGGGATAGGGGAATAAACCATGCACAAGACGGTCCACATAGCCCTCGCACTGGCAGCCCTCGCGCTCGGCATCTGGGCGTATTACGCGCTGTCCGGCTGGGTGGGTCTGCTTGTGTGTGGCGTTCTGCTGTTGTGCGCGGTGGTCGCAACCGTCATTGCCGCGCTGGGGCGCGGAGCACGGCAACCGGTCGCACGGGTCTGGAGGGAATTCTTTGATTCCCTCTACGGACTCTGATGCACCAACATGCTTACGGTGCCACGGGCACCAGCTGCTGCGCGATGAAATTGCGCTTGGCGTCGAAGTCATAGCCCATCTGCACGCTTCCCAGGTCGGGGCAGGCGTGGCACTCGCGCAGTGGCGTGCGGTACAGCAGGCGAACGCCGCCGCCGTCAAGCGGGGCGGTGCCCGCCGCCTGCGCCGGGGCGAACGGTGTCGCCTGCGGATCGGTGGCCAGTAGTGCCTGTACGCCCGGGTCGGCACGCAGCGTGTCGTCCAGCTGCACGTTGTCCACATCGATGCGCTTGCCGCTGGCATCGATCAGGCGGGTGCCTTCGTTGGTGTTGGCGCGGAAGGGGTAATTGACGGTGGCTACGCCGACGCCATCCTGGTCATGCCAGGCCACCACATGGGCCAGTTCGCCGGCGCTGCTCAGCTGCTCGGCGGCGGTGACGGCATCGTCGCTTGCACCACCGGCCAACATCGCCTTCATCAAGCACTCGCGGGTGGCCGCGGCTTCGCCCTGGCGGCAGGCATTGAGGTCGCCACTCCAGACCACCGCATTGCTCCAGCGCAGGGTGCCGTTGGCGGGGGATTGCGCGGTGGGGCTGCTGGCGGCGCCTGCGGATGCTGCATCCGGCGCGGCGGCGGTGGGCTCGCGTTGGCAGGCAGTGGCGATCAGGATCACGCCGACGGCAATGAACAAACAGCGGGAACGGCGCATGGTGAATACCTCGCAGCAGTAACCGGGGCAGTAACTATCGTCAAGGGGCGGTTAATTGCGCGTGGGCGCGGCATACTTGGCCGATCATGAATTCGCAGGAGTTGATCGACGTGGCCAGTCTGCAAGGGAAAACCCTATTCATCACCGGCGCCTCGCGCGGCATCGGCCTGGCCATCGCCCTGCGCGCCGCGCGCGACGGCGCCAACGTGGCCATTGCGGCGAAGTCCGCCGTGCCCAATCCGAAACTGCCGGGCACCATCCACAGCGCAGCCGAAGCGGTCACCGCTGCGGGCGGGCAGGGCCTGGCGCTGAAGTGCGACATCCGCGAAGAAGACCAGGTGCGCGCAGCGGTGGCCGCCACCGTGGATACCTTTGGCGGCATCGACATTCTGGTCAACAACGCCAGCGCGATCTGGCTGCGCGGCACGCTGGATACACCGATGAAGAGGTTCGACCTGATGCAGCAGGTCAATTCACGCGGCAGTTTCCTGTGCGCGCAGGCCTGCCTGCCGCACCTGCTGCAGGCGCCCAATCCGCACATCCTCACCCTGGCGCCGCCGCCGAGCCTGGACCCGAAGTGGTGGGCCCCGCACACCGGCTACACGCTGGCCAAGATGGGCATGAGCTTCGTCACCCTGGGCCTGGCGGCCGAATTCGGTCCGCAAGGCGTGGCCGTCAACGCACTGTGGCCGCGCACGGTGATCGCCACTGACGCAATCAACATGATTCCCGGCGTGGACATCGGCGGCTGCCGCACCCCGGAGATCCTCGCGGATGCCGCGCACGCGGTACTGACCCGCGAGGCCGCCGGCTTCAGCGGCCAGTTCCTGCTCGACGACGAGGTGCTGGCCGAGGCCGGGATCACCGACCTGAGTGGGTACGCGGTAGATCCGATGCGCCCGCTGTTGCCGGATCTGTTCCTCGATTGATCCGCAACACGTATATCGACGCCAGCACGAACGCCGCTTTTGATTACGGAATCGTCCTGCGCACGTAACAATTCGTAGGTCCACGCCCTGCGTGGACACCGCGCGCAGCGCGGCACAAGCGTCCGAAGCCATATGCGTGGGCCTACGATTGGCTGCCGGCGTTTAGACGATCCGAAGCAGACCGTCAGGCGTTCATGACCCCGGAACGAAGAGCATCCACGCAGGGCGTGGATCTACGCACCAATGATCCATCCATTCTCATTGATTGAACGTCTCCGGCAACCGCGCCCCACACGCGCGGCAATGCTTCGCCTCTGCCTCATGCCCTTCCAGCCCGCACTGCGGGCATCCACGCGCATCGCGCTTGGCGGCACGCTCGGCATCGCGCATGGTGTTGGCCAGCTCGGCGGTATAGATGCCCGTGGGCACCGCGATGATGCTGTAACCAATCAGGATCAACACTGAGGTCACGAACCGCCCCAGCACCGTCTGCGGCACGATGTCGCCAAAGCCCACCGTCGCCATCGTCACCACCGCCCAGTACATCGCGCTGGGAATGCTGGTGAACCCATGGTTGGGCCCTTCGATCACGTACATCAACGTACCCGCGATGATCGTGATGGTGACCACCGTGAACAGGAACAGCAGGATCTTGCGCCGGCTGCGCCACAGCGATTCCATCAGCACGCCGCTTTCTTCGATGTAGCGGGTCAGCTTGAGGATGCGGAACACGCGCAGGATGCGCAGCGCACGCACCACCAGCAGGCTCTGCGCACCGGGAATGAACAACGACAGGTAGGTGGGCAGGATCGAGGCCAGGTCGATGATGCCCCAGACGCTGAAGGCATAGCGCAGCGGCCGCTTCACCACCACCAGCCGCAGCAGGTACTCGGCGGTGAACAGGATGGTGAACCCCCACTCGACCACGTACAGCCAGCTGGCGTGCTCGATGTGGAAACGCTGCACGCTGTCGAACATCACCACCAGCACGCTGGCGATGATGGCGTACACCAGCAGCAGGTCGAAATTGCGCGAGGGCCGGGTGTCGTGGCGGTAGATGATGTCGAACCAGGTCCGGCGCCAGCCGGATTCGGTGGCGGGATTGAGCTGGGGGGCGCGGAAGGGGTGCATGGGCCGCATTGTGCCCCAGCCGGTGGAGGGGGAGAATGGAGCCTTTCCCGGACCCCTGACCGCCATGACCGCCGCTGCCCCCGATCCGCTCCTGTCCCTGTCGCATTACTACCTGCCGGTGTACAAGCCGCGCCAGGTGGTGCTTGAACGTGGCCAGGGCGCCCGGGTCTGGGACAACCAGGGCCGTGAGTTCATCGACCTGGCCGCCGGCATCGCCGTGTGCGGCCTGGGCCACAACGATCCGGACCTGAAGGCCGCGCTGATCGAGCAGGCCGGCAAGCTGTGGCACACCAGCAACGTGTTCTACAGCGAACCGCCGCTGCGCCTGGCCGAAGAGCTGGTCACCGCCTCGCGCTTCGCCGAGCGGGTGTTCCTGTGCAATTCCGGCGCCGAAGCCAACGAAGTGGCGATCAAGCTGGTGCGCAAGTGGGCCTCCTCGCAGGGCCGCCCGGCCCACCAGCGCGTCATCGTCACGTTCCGCGGCAGCTTCCATGGCCGCACGCTGGCCGCGGTGACCGCCACCGCCCAGCCGAAGTACCAGGAAGGCTACGAGCCGCTGCCCGGTGGCTTCCGCTACGTGGACTTCAATGATGAGGTGCAGCTGGAAACGGCGATGGCCGCCGGCGACGTCGCTGCGGTGATGCTGGAACCGATCCAGGGCGAGGGCGGCGTGATGCCGGCCAAGCCGGGCTTCATGAAGCGCATCCGCGAGCTGTGCGACCAGCACAACGCGCTGATGGTGCTGGACGAAATCCAGGTCGGCATGGGCCGCACCGGCACCCTGTTCGCGCACTGGCAGGATGAGATCAAGCCGGACATCGTGACCTTGGCCAAGGCGCTGGGTGGCGGCTTCCCGATCGGCGCGATGCTGGCCGGCCCCAAGGTGGCCGAGAGCATGCAGTTCGGCGCGCACGGCACCACGTTCGGCGGCAACCCGCTGGCGGCGGCGGTGGCGCGCGTGGCGCTGCGCAAGCTGTCCTCTGCGGAGATCGCGCGCAATGTGAGCCGCCAGTCGCAGGCGCTGCGCGATGGGTTGGGCAAGATCAATGACGAGTTCAAGGTGTTCAGCCAGGTGCGCGGCCGCGGCTTGATGCTGGGCGCGGTGCTGGACAAGGATTTCGCCGGGCAGGCCGGGGCCATCCTCGACCATGCCGCCGAGCACGGGCTGCTGACGCTGCAGGCCGGGCCCGACGTGCTGCGGTTCGTGCCGTCGTTGAACATCAGCGATGAAGAGATTGCCGAAGGCCTGAAGCGGCTGCGGGCAGCCGTCCAGTCGTTCATCGCGTCGCGCTGAGGTAACGCCGCCTGACGCCGGGCACTGCCCGTCGTCAGGCGTTGATGCCGAACCGGTGCATCAGCTTGCCGAAACTGCGACTGTCGCTCGCGGTATCGGCATGCAGGCCCGCCAGGCGGGCGCCGCGCACATTGACGAACAGATCGTCGACAAACAGGGTGCGGGTGGGACGTGCGTCGAGCCGTTCCACCGCTTTCAGGAACACCGCCGGGTCTGGCTTGCGGCCGCCCAGTTCGCCACTGCACAGGATGCGCCCTTCCAGCATCGGCGCCAGCGCAGGCAGGATGCGCGGAATGGTCTGCGCCATCAGTGCGCCGTTGTTGGTGAGGATGGCGACCGGCATCACCTGCGCGATGCGCTGCACGCGCTCGACCACGCCGGTCTGCGGCGGCGAGGCGGCAATGCGCGCGTCCTGCCATTGGGCGAGGCTGATGGTCACGCCGAGTGCATCGCCCAGGTGCTGCAGGTAACTGCCACTGTCCAGCCCCAGGTCGAACTGCTGCTCCAGTCCGCTGTCGAACAGTGCCGCGTGCACCTGCGCGGGCGTGCATCCGCAGGCCTCGGCCAGGTGGCGCACACGCAGGTGCCGCGCGTAGTTGACCAGCACGCCATCGAAATCCAGCAGCAGGCAGTCCAGGGCAACCGGCATGTTCCACTCACGTGCGAAGCGACAGCCGACGTTACCGCACTGTCGGGGTTCGCTGCGACATCCCGTCGCACCACGCCCTGCATCGGGCTGCCTAGAATTGCAGTGACTGAAGGATGGAGAACGCCGTGAAACTGTTTGTCCCCATGATCCTGGCCGGGTTGGCACTGGCGCCCGCCGCGCAGGCGCGCTTGTGTGCGGTCAGCATCGACAGCACCGACCAGATGAGCTTCAGCAGCAAGGAGATCAAGGTGGCCGGCGACTGCAGCCAGGTGAAGCTGACCCTGCGCCACACCGGCAAGCTGGCGGCCACGGCAATGGGGCACAACTGGGTGCTGACCAAAGCGGCGGACTATCAACCGGTGGCGATGGCCGGTATGCGGATGACGCTGGCCGACAGCTACCTGCCGAAGAAGGATCCTCGGGTGCTGGCACATACGGCGGTGATCGGTGGCGGGCAGAGCACCAGCGTGACGTTCTCTACCGCCGCATTGCGCAAGGGCGGAGACTACACGTTCTTCTGCTCGTTCCCCGGGCACTTCGCGATGATGAAAGGCAGGTTTGTGTTCGGCTGATGCCGAACACAACCCGTGCTGCCGCTTACCCCTTGGCGACCTTGAACGCCTCGCGCGCGGCGTCAATCGTTGCGTCGATGATGCTGTCATCGTGCGCGCTGGACAGGAACCCGGCCTCGTAGGCCGACGGCGCCAGGAACACGCCGCGCTCCAGCATCGCGTGGAAGAAGCGGTTGAACGCGGCGGTGTCGCAGGCAGTGGCCTGGGTGTAGGTTTCCACCTTCTGGTCGGTGAAGAACAGGCCGAACATCGCGCCCACCTGGTTGGTGGTGACCGCCACGCCCGCGTCGGCCGCAGCCGCTTCCAGCCCGGCGCACAGGCGCGCGCTGGCCGCCGACAGGCGCTCGTGGAAGCCCGGTTCCTGCACCAGTTCCAGCATTGCCAGCCCAGCGGCCATGGCCACCGGATTGCCGCTCAGCGTGCCGGCCTGGTAGATCGGGCCGGCCGGGGCGATCTGCGACATCAGCTCGCGGCGGCCGCCATAGGCACCCACCGGCATGCCGCCGCCGATGATCTTGCCGAAGGTGGTCAGGTCCGGGGTGATGCCGTAGTGCGCCTGCGCGCCGCCCAGGGCCACGCGGAAGCCGGTCATCACCTCATCGAAGATCAGCACCGTGCCGTACTGCGTGCACAGCGCGCGCAGGTGCTGCAGGTAGCCGTCGCGCGGCGGAATGCAGTTGGCGTTGCCGACCACCGGCTCGATGATCAGGCCGGCGATGTCCGCGCCCTGTTCGGCGAACAGCGCGGTGGCCGCGTCGAAATCGTTGTAGGGCAGGGTCAGGGTGAGTTCGCTCAGGCCGGCCGGCACGCCCGGCGAGGTCGGCACGCCCAGGGTCAGCATGCCGCTGCCGGCCTTGACCAGGAACGAATCGCCGTGGCCGTGGTAGCAGCCTTCGAACTTCACGATGCGGTTGCGGCCGGTGGCGCCGCGCGCCAGCCGGATCGCCGACAGCGTGGCTTCGGTGCCCGAATTGACCATGCGCACCATCTCGCACGACGGCACCAGCCGGGTCAGCGTTTCGGCCATGCTCACTTCGGCTGCGCAGGGCGCGCCGAACGAGAGGCCGTTGTTGATCGCGTGCTTGACCGCCTGGCGCACCGCGCTGTGGTTGTGGCCGACGATCATCGGGCCCCACGAGCCCACGTAGTCGATGTAACGGTTGCCGTCGACGTCGTACAGGTACGGGCCGTCGGCGCGTTCGACGAAGAACGGCTCGCCGCCCACCGACTTGAACGCGCGCACCGGCGAATTGACGCCGCCCGGAAGCAGTTCCTGGGCGCGGGTGAACAGGGCGTGGGACTGGTCGTGCTTCATGCGGAAGGGTCCTGGAAACAAGCAAGGTAAGCGTGCAGGGTGGCCACCGGGTCGTTGGCGGCGAAGACGCTGCTGACCACGGCCACCAGATCGGCGCCGGCGGCGATGATCGGGCCCACATTGTCCGGCGTCAGCCCGCCGATGGCCACCCGCGGCACCCCGAGTGCGGCGCTTTGCCGCAGCAGGTCCGGGTGGGCGCGGCTGCTGGTGACCTTGGTGGTGGTCGGGAAGAAGGCGCCGAAGGCCACGTAGCTGGCCCCGGCGGCCACCGCCCGTTCGGCGTTGGCCAGCTGGTCGTAGCAGGACGCGCCGATGATGGCGGCCGGGCCGAGCAGGGCACGCGCGGCGCCGATGTCGCCGTCGGTGCCGCCCAGGTGCACGCCGGCCGCGCCGACCTCGTGGGCCAGCGCCGGGTCATCGTTGATGATCAGCGGCACGCCGTGCCTGGCGCACAGGTCCTGCAGGGCCTGCGCCTGTTCACGGCGCAGCGCGTCGCTGGCGGTCTTGTTGCGGTACTGCAGCCACGTCGGGCCGGCGGCCAGCAGCGGCGCCACGCGGGCCAGCAGGCGGGCGGTATCGGCCTCGTCGGGGGTGATCAGGTACACGCCGCGCGCGGGCGCGGCCGGGGAAGCAGGGAGCGTCATCGATGGCTACCGGTAGGGCGGCGGGAGTGGGACAATGGCCTATGACCGTACTGCCCAACGCCTGATTATCCGATGACCGACGCCACCGCCACCACCTTCCGCACCTGGATGTGCGTTGTCTGCGGCTTCATCTACAGGGAAGTCGACGGCCTGCCCGAAGAAGGCATCGCCCCGGGCACCGCCTGGGAAGACGTGCCCGATACCTGGACCTGCCCGGACTGTGGCGTGACCAAGGACGATTTCGAAATGGTGGAGATGGATTGATCCGCAACGCGGGTCAATGCAGGCGCGGCACGCGCCCACCCATTTCCACCAGCTTCTCGCGCACCCACTGCGCATCATTGGCCTGGCCGTTGCGCTGCAGGTACAGCGCCAGGTCCTGGCGTGCGCCGGCCTGGTAATCCAGCTGCAGGTAGGCCAGCCCGCGGTCACGCAGGGCATCGTCCTGTTCCGGGGCCAGCTTCAGCAGGCGGTCGGCACTGCGCGCGGCGCGGTCCCACTCGCTGCGCTCCACGTACACGCCATGCAGGTTGCGCAGCATCCGCATCAGGATCGCCCGCGCCGGGGCCGCGTCCAGGATCTGCGCCAGCACGTTGTCATCGGGCACTTCGCCGCCCAGGTGCGAGCGCGCGCGTTCGCGCAGCTCCTCCACGTCCAGCGGCCGCCCGCCGTTGAACGGGTCCATCACCAGCATGCCGTCGTCCACCGGCAGCCGCACCAGGAAATGGCCGGGGAAGGACACGCCGTCCAGCGGAATGCCCAACCGCCGCGCCACTTCCATCTGCACCATGGCCAGGGAGATCGGGTTGCCGAGGCGGCGTTCGAACACCTGGTTGAGGTAGCTGTTGCGCGGGTCGTAATACTCGCCGTGGTCGCCGCCATAGCCCAGTTCATCGAACAGGTGGCGATTGACGGCGGCAATCTTGAGCGGCCAGTGCTCGATGGTCTCCACCTCGGTACGCAGGTGGTCGGCGTGGCTCTGCACCAGCGCGTCATAGACCTGCGGGTCCAGGTCGGGGTATTCGTCGCGGGCGATCAGCAGGGCCGTGGGCAACAGCGGCAGCGCCTCGTCGTCCAGTTCGGCCAGGGAGTCCCACGCCGGCAATGTCATTGGCGCCTGCATGCACACAGACTGGCGACAAACGCGGCCCGATTCAAGCGGGATCGCGTGAAAACTTCCGGGCCGGCGGGGCGGCCCGTCAGCGCCGTTCAGGGCCTGTCGGCGATGCCCGGGCCGAAGGTCAGCACCGCGCCATCCTGCAGGCCCAGCTTCTCGGCCTGGCCGGCGTTGAGTTCCAGCACGTAGCGGGCCGGGCCGCTGCTGGGGTAGGGCGGGCAGCGGTCGCCGGCCGAGCACGGCGGCACATCGCGCTGCTGGCTGACCAGGCGGCGCTGGTCATCGAAATACAGGATGTCCAGGGCGATCTTGGTGTTCTTCATCCAGTACGCCTGCAGCTCCTGGCGGTCGTGCAGGAACAGCATGCCGTGGTCGGCCGCCATCTCGTCGCGGAACATCAGTCCGCGCGCGCGGCTTTCATCGTTGGTGGCCAGTTCCACCTGGTAGCGGGCCCCGCCCAGTTCCACCCAATGGCTGGCACCGGCGCTGGCACAGCCGGACAAGGTGAGCAGCAACAGCAGCGTCAGCAGCAGGCGCATGAAGGGCATGGGCGGTCCTCGCAGGAGAGCCGGCACGGGCGTGCCGGCGGGGGATATCAGAACACCATCGGCGGTTCACCGCCAACAATCACCACATCGGCCGGGCGGCGTGCGAACAGGCCCACCGCGACCACGCCGGGCAGCTGGTTGAGCTCGCGCTCCAGCGCCACCGGGTCGGTGATCTGCAGGTGGTGGATGTCCAGGATCTGGTTGCCGTTGTCGGTCACCACGCCTTCGCGCCAGGCCGGCTGGCCGCCGGTCATGTCCATGATGCGGCGGGCGATCAGGCTGCGTGCCATCGGGATCACTTCCACCGGCAGCGGGAACCGACCCAGCACCGGCACCTGCTTGCTCGGGTCGATGATGCACACGAAGCGCTCGCTGGCCTCGGCGATGATCTTCTCGCGGGTCAGCGCGGCGCCGCCGCCCTTGATCAGGCACTTGTTGCCGTCGCATTCGTCGGCGCCGTCCACGTACAGCGACAGCCCGCCGGTGTGATTGAGTTCCAGCACGTCGATGCCGTGCTGCTTCAGGCGCGCGGTGCTCTGCTCGGAGCTGGACACGGTGCCCTTGATGCGGTGCTGGATGCGGGCCAGGCCGTCGATGAAGTAGGCAACGGTGGAGCCGGTGCCGACCCCGACGATCATGCCGTCTTCGACGTATTCCAGGGCTTTTTCTGCGGCGAGGCGTTTGGCTTCGGACATGGCGGGAAACTCGTGAAGGAAAAGGTCAGTGTTTTTCGAGCGACAGCAGCAGCTTCCACTGCGCGGCGGTCACCGGCAGGATCGACAACCGGTTGCCGCGCGCGATCAGGGGGAACCCTTCGCCCAGCGCATCGGCGTGCAGCTTGATCTCGTCCAGCGAAATGGTGTCGCGCAGCTTGCGCTCGAAGGCCACGTCCACCAGCAGCCAGCGTGGCGTTTCGCGGGTGGCCTTGGGATCGTAATAGTCCGATTTCGGATCGAACTGGGTGTCGTCCGGATACGCCTCGGTGGCGACCGTGGCGGTCCCCACGATGCCCGGCACCTTGGTGTTGGAGTGGTAGAACAGGATGCCGTCGCCGACCTTCATGCCATCGCGCATGAAGTTGCGCGCCTGGTAGTTGCGCACGCCGTTCCAGGGTTCCTGGCCCACGCGCTTGAGGTCATCGATGGAAAAGGCGTCCGGTTCGGACTTCATCAGCCAGTAGCGCTTGCGTGCGGTCATGCGTCGTTCTATCGGGGAAGGTACGTGGTGGTGTCGGTGCAGATCGCATCCACGCCGACGTCCCACGGCTGCACGGGCAGGTCATCGACCTGCTGCACCGAAAAACCGACGCCGGCCAGCCACGGCGGGGCCGGGCGCTGGCTGCGGAATGCGAAGCTGCGATCATACCAGCCGCCCCCCATGCCCAGCCGCCGGCACTGCGCATCGAAGCCCACCAGCGGGGCCACCACCAGGGCCATCTGTTCGGGCGCCAGGGTGTCGTCCACGGCGATGTCGGGTTCGGGAATGCCGAAGCGGTTGCTGGTCAGCGGCTGGCCCGGGCGCCACGGCGCGAAGCGCAGCGTGTCGCCGGCCAGCACGGGCAGGCAGTAGGTAGCGGTGTCGGGCAGGCGCATCTGCCAGCGGTGCAGTGCGATTTCGCCATCCAGTGCCCAGTACCCGGCCACGAAGCCGTGGGTGGGCGCGAAGGGCAATGCAAGCAGGGCATCGGCAAGCAGTTCGGCGGCGGCCAGGCGCTGCGCGGCGGGAATGTCTCGGCGGCGTTGGCGCAGCTGCTGGCGCAGTGCGGAGCGCGGGTCGGTCATGCCTGGGTCCGTTGGGGCCGGATAAAACAAGAGCGACGTTCCAGTGGAACGTCGCTCTTGCAGGAATACTGCATTCTCCGCGGTGACGATGCGTGCGAAACGACCTTGAACCCGGGGTTCAAGTGGGTACGCTGGGCCTCCATTGGGCTTCCCGCTACAAGGCGGACCTGCACTCCCGGCGACGTCGCGCACCCGTGGTCGTAATTAAGGGACAAGGCGAATGTTTGCACACGCCGTCGTTCACAGCAGAGAACGCGTCGCCATTATAGCCAACCGCACCGGATCGGATACCCCGTTCGTCGGTTCGATTACGTGCCAATTCAGAACAATGAAAAACGCGTGCACTCAGCCCGCGTCCAGGGCCCTGTCCAGGCGCCTGTTCAGATCGGCCAGCGTCTGTTGCAGGGCCACGCCCTGGCGGGCGTGGTCGTCGCGCAGCTGCTGCAGCTCGTGCGCCAGGTTAAGCGCGGCCAGCACCGCCACCCGGTCCACGGCCGCCATGCGGTTGCTGCCGCGGATCTCGCGCATCTTGGCATCGAGCAGGCGCGCGGCGGCGGTGAGGCTTTCACGCTCTTCGGCGCCCACGCCCACGGTGTATTCGCGGTCCAGGATGCGGACACTGACCGGTTCGGTCTGGCTCATGTGTGCTGCTCCAGCGATTTGAGCCGGGTGATCATCGCTTCCACCCGTGAGCGGGCCTGCTCGTTCTTGGCCAGCAGCTGCGAACGCTCGTTGACCAGCTGTTCCTGCTGGTGGCGCAGGCTGCGGTTTTCCTCGGCCAGCCGCTGGTTGCGGTCCAGCAACGCCTCCACCCGGGCGGCAAAGGCCTGCAATTGGGCGATGGCTTCGGCGGGTTCCATGTCCGGCACGATAGGCAAGGGGGGTGGAGGCGGTCAAGCTAATAATGACGGGGGGCGGATTGATACACTGTGGCGCTGCCAACCCAGGGTTGCCGGCAGCGCCGCCGACCCACCAGATCGAGCCCCAAGATGACCGAACTTCCGAGTGTCAACGACGTAAACCAGGCCAGCCAGGCGGCGGGCCTGGGCGCTACTGCCGCGGAGCTCCACGGGGGCCTGTGCGGCTGGCTGTCTGCCGGCGGCGCGCCCGGGCGCGGAATGGCCGGCGCGGGTGCTGGCCGACGACAACCTGCCGGTCCCGGCCGAAGGCGATGCGCTGGACCGGCTGCTGGGCGCCAGCGTGGCGCAGCTGGAAGACCGCGATTTCGCCTTCGAGCTGCTGCTCAGCGACAGCGATGACACCGCCGCCCAGGCCGATGCGCTGTTCACCTGGGCGCGTTCGTTCCTGGGCGGCTTCGGCCTGGGCGCGGGCCAGCAGCGTCCCGCGCTGTCCGAGGAAGGCGAAGAGGCGCTCAATGACCTGGCCAAGCTGGCCCAGGCTTCGAGCGAGGATTTTGAAAGCGGCAACGATGACGACGAGGACGCGCTCGCCGAAATCGAAGAGTTCATCCGCGTGGCGGTGCTGATCCTGCACGGCGACTGCGTGATGGCCGCGCGCCACCGGCAGCGCCTGAACTGAGATGGATATCCGCGAGTTGACCGGCATCACCGCGGCCGAATACGCGGGGCGCCGCCAGGCGCTGATGGAAATGGCCGGCGATGACGCCATCCTGGTGCTGCCGGCCGCATCCGAGCGGGTGCGCAGCCTGGATACGCACTATCCGTTCCGGCAGGATTCGGACTTCTGGTACCTGAGTGGCTTCCCGGAGCCGGATGCGGTGCTGGTGCTCATTCCCGGCCGCCGCCACGGCGAAGTGATCCTGTTCTGCCGCGAGCGCGACGCCGACCGCGAAGCCTGGGACGGTGCACGCGCTGGCCAGGAGGGCGCGGTGGCGCAGTACGGCATGGACGATGCGTACCCGATCGACGATCTGGACGACATCCTGCCGGGCCTGCTGGAAGGGCGCTCGCGGGTGTACTACCACTTCGGGCGCGACGCCGAGTTCGACCTGAAGCTGATCGGCTGGGTCAACCGGGTGCGCTCGCAGGTGCGGCATGGCGCGCAGCCGCCGCACGAATTCCTGGAACTGGGCCACCTGCTGCACGAACAGCGCCTGTTCAAGTCGAGCGCGGAAATCGCCTTGATGCAGCGCGCGGCCGACATCACGGTGCAGGCGCACCGGGTGGCGATGCGCGCGGCGCGGCCGGGCATCCACGAATACGAGCTGCAGGCGGACCTGGAGCGCGAGTTCCGCGCCAACGATGCGTGGGCGGCCTACGGCAGCATCGTGGGTACCGGCGCCAACGGCTGCATCCTGCATTACCGCGCAAACAACGCGCGCAGCCGCGATGGCGAGCTGGTGCTCATCGATGCCGGTGCCGAGTACCGCGGCTACGCCAGTGACATCACGCGCACGTTCCCCGTAAACGGTCGCTTCACGGCCGAACAGCGCGCGCTGCACGACCTGGTCGGCGCGGCGCAGGCGGCGGCACTGGCGCAGGCCAAACCAGGCGTGCCCTATGAGGCGGGCCACCTGGCGGCGGTGCAGACGCTCACCGAAGGGTTGCTGCGGCTGGGCCTGCTCACGGGCACGCTGGAAGAGAACATCGCCGACGGCCACTACCAGCGTTTCTATCGGCACAAGACCGGCCATTGGCTCGGCCTCGACGTGCACGACGTGGGCGACTATCGCCTGGCGGGCGATTCGCGGCTGCTGGAACCGGGCATGGTGTTCACCATCGAGCCGGGCTTGTACATCAGCGCCGACGACCGCAGCGTGGAAGCGCGCTGGCGTGGGATCGGCATTCGTACCGAAGATGACGTGGTGATCACCGACAGCGGGCATCACGTGCTGACGGCTGGTCTGGCGCGAAGTGCTGATGAGATCGAGCAGGAAATGAACGCTGTTCGCTGATGTTGGTATTGCGCCAAGTGCAGCGTTTCAGTTCTTCCGAGCTGGGGAGGTCGACGGGCAGCCCCCTACGGGACACGCCGTAAATACATCCTTGTAGGCTTGGCAAAAACATCCATGTTTTTGACAGTCCCTACGGGGGCTGCCCGCCGGCCTCCCCCGACAGATGGTCGCGTGCGGATGCAAACGGCGGACACGCATGGCGTGTCACTACGCGGTGACGCTGGTAGGTTCGGTTCCCGAACGAACGCACGGAACGCACCAGCGTCCGGTAACGCATGGAATTGAAACAGCGCCGCCGTTGATCTTCCCGTGGCCACCAACACACCGTCGAGGGTCGGCGGGGGCGGGTTTGCGGGACTGTAGAAAACATGGATGTTTTCTACAAGCCTCCATGGACGGATTCACGGCGTGTCCCGCAAACC